>NZ_JBOFRG010000100.1:0-19202 GCF_051650885.1 Clostridium sp. | reverse complement strand
TTATGATTTTGCTTGTGGATGTAGGGAATACTAATATCGTCTTAGGCGTACATGATAAAAATGAATATATAGCTGGATGGAGGATATCGACTGATTCTAAAAAAACATCAGATGAGTATGGTATTCAAGTATCACAGTTATTTAATCAATTTGGATTAAAGATGAGTGAAGTTGAAGGGATAATTGTTTCATCAGTTGTACCTAATATTATGCACTCTCTAGAAAATATGATAAAGAAGTGCTTTAAGAAAGAACCTATTGTTGTAGGGCCTGGAATAAAGACAGGGATAAACATTAAGTATGATAACCCAAAAGAGGTTGGTGCAGATAGAATAGTAAATGCTGTGGCAGCTTTTGAAATATATAAGAAACCTAATATCGTAATAGATTTTGGAACAGCTACAACTTTCTGTGGGATAACAGAACAAGGGGATTATTTAGGTGGATGTATTGTTCCAGGAATAAAGATATCAGCAGATGCACTTTTTGAGAGAGCTGCAAAGCTACCAAGGATAGAATTAGAAGTGCCAGATACTATTATATGTAGAAATACAACTAAGAGTATGCAAGCAGGTATTTTATTTGGATATATAGGGCAAGTTGAATATATAGTAAAGAAAATGAAAGAAGAAATGAAAAATAAGTGTAGCGAAGAACCAGTAGTTATTGGAACTGGTGGTTTAGCAAATCTTATAGCAAAAGAAACGGATGTAATTGATATAGTAAATGGTGATTTAACTCTAGAGGGCTTAAGAATAATTTATAATAAGAACAAGGAGTAAACTAGAATGAAAATAGGAAACATTGAGTTTTCAAATAATGTATTTTTAGCACCTATGGCAGGAGTTACAGATATATCATTTAGAGGACTTTGTAAAGAGCAAGGATGTGGATTAGTGTGCACAGAAATGGTTAGTGCAAAAGCACTGTACTATGGAAGTGATAATACAAAAACATTACTTAGAATAGCAGATGAAGAAAGACCGGTGGCAGTTCAGATGTTTGGTAGTGATCCAGATATAATGGCTAAGGTTGTAGAAGATTACTTTAATAATATGGATGAGGTTTGTATTGTAGATATAAATATGGGGTGTCCAGCACCGAAGATTATCAAAAATGGTGATGGTTCAGCACTTCTTAAAAATCCAGAACTTGCAGCTGAAATAGTAAGAAAAGTTAAGGCTGTATCAACAAAGCCTGTAACAGTAAAGTTTAGAAAAGGCTTTGATGATGAACATATTAATGCAGTAGAATTTGCAAAAGCTATGGAAGAAGCAGGTGCAGATGCAATTGCAATTCATGGAAGAACAACAAAGCAAATGTATGAAGGAAAAGCAGATTGGGATATCATAAGACAGGTAAAAGAAAGTGTATCAATTCCGGTTATTGGTAATGGGGATGTTTTTACACCAGAAGATGCTATAAAGATGAAGGAACAAACAAACTGTGATGGAATTCTTATTGCGCGTGGAAGTATGGGAAATCCATGGATATTTAAACAAGTTCAAAGAGCATTAAATGGCGAAGAAGTAGAAGAGATATCAATGGAAGAAAAAATTGATATGTGCATAAGACATTACGAACTAGCATTGAAGTATGATGGTGAGAGAAAAGCAGTGCGTGAAATGAGAAAACATGCATCGTGGTATATAAAAGGATTACCAAATTGTACTGAAATAAGAAATGAGATAAACAGATTAGAAAAAAGTGATGAAGTTATAAAAAGACTTTTAGAGTATAAGCAAGAAATTAAAGAGATTAAAATGAGATAATAGTGTATATTCTAAGTGTGAACTAATAATTAAAATACAAGTTTTTTTATGAAAAGGTATTATTATATAAAAACTGGATATATAATAAATAGTGGATATTAACTTATATAAGTGAAATTGACATATTATATAGGTAGAATTATAATATTAAAAAAATGTTTATATAAAATTCGTAAAAAAATTAAAATAAATTTTAGAAAAAAATTAAGATAAATTGAAGGGGAGTTAGATATGAGTGAAAAGAAGTTTATAATGACATATGAAGGTGTTCAAAAATTAGAGGCGGAATTAGAATACTTAAAGACTGTTAAAAGAAAAGAAATAACAGAAAAGATAAAAGTTGCTTTAGGATATGGAGATTTAAGTGAAAACTCTGAGTATGATGAAGCAAAGAACGACCAAGCGTTTACAGAAGGAAGAATACTTCAATTAGAAAATATGTTAAAAAACGCAGAAGTTGTAGATGAATCAGATTTACCTTCTGATATAGTAGCAGTAGGGTCAAAGGTAAGAGTTAAAGATTATGATTTTGATGAAGAAGTTGAATATACAATAGTAGGTTCAGCAGAAGCAGATCCAATGGAATTTAAAATATCAAATGAATCACCAGTAGGAGCGGGACTTTTAGGTAAAAAAGTTGGTGATGTAGTAGAGATAACTGTTCCTGATGGAGTAAGCAAATTTGAAATCTTAGAAATAAAAAGATAGGTGGAGGGAATAATCTATGTCAACAGAAGAAATGAATGTACAAGAACTAGAGGCGCAATATAGTGAACAAGAGGCTTTAAGAAGAGAGAAGCTAGTTGAACTTCAAGAACAAGGGAAAGATCCATTTGACGTATATAAAGTAAATAGAACACACACGTCAAAAGAAGTTGTAGATAATTTTGAAGAATTAGAAGGAAAGTCTGTAACAGTAGCAGGAAGAATAATGTCTAAGAGAGGACAAGGAAAAGTTATATTCTCAGACATACATGATAGAGATGGAAAAATCCAATTATTTATCAAAGTAGATTTAGTTGGAGAAGAAACACTAAATGCATATAAAACATATGATTTAGGAGATTTTGTAGCAGTAACAGGAGAAGTTTTCAAAACTAAGGTTGGAGAAGTTTCAATAAAAGCCTCTGAAATAGAATTAACTTGTAAGGCGTTAAAACCATTACCAGAAAAATTCCATGGATTAAAAGATCCAGACTTAAGATACAGACAAAGAGAAGTAGATATAATAACAAATCCAGAAGTTAAAGATGCATTCATAAAAAGATCTAAGATAGTGCAAGGAATGAGAGAATTCTTAGATACTAGAGGATTCTTAGAAGTAGATACTCCAATGCTTGGATTAATTGCAGGTGGAGCAGCAGCAAAACCATTTATTACACATCATAATACTTTTGATATGGATATGTATTTAAGAATTGCACCAGAATTATACTTAAAAAGATTAATAGTTGCAGGATTTGAAAAAGTATATGAAATCGGGAAAAACTTCAGAAATGAAGGGGTTTCAGTAAGACATAATCCAGAGTTTACAGCTATAGAATTATATGAAGCATATTCAGATTATAATGATATGATGGAAATTACAGAAAATATGATTGCACATGTATGTGAAAAAGTTAATGGAACAACTAAGGTTATGTACGAAGGAACTGAAATAGACTTCACACCACCTTGGAGAAGATTAACAATGATAGATGCTGTTAAAGAGTATGCTGGAGTTGACTTCAATGAAATAAAAACACATGAAGAAGCTAGAAAACTAGCTAAAGAAAAAGGATTAGAATTCCCTAAACCACTTGATAAAGTATCAAGAGGGGAAGTTTTAAATATGTTATTTGAAGAGTACGGTGAATCAAACTTAATTCAACCAACATTCTTAATAGATTATCCTGTAGAAATCTCACCTTTAACTAAAAAGAAAAGAGGAGATGAGGAGTTTACAGAAAGATTTGAAGGATTTGTATTTGGTAGAGAGTTATGTAACGCTTATTCAGAGCTTAACGACCCTATAGTTCAAAGAGATAGATTTGAGCAACAAGCTAAATCAAGAGAAGATGGAGACGATGAAGCATACATGTTAGACGAAGAGTTTATGAGTGCTTTAGAAACAGGAATGCCTCCAACTGGTGGTTTAGGAATTGGAGTAGATAGATTAGTTATGTTCTTAACTGATTCATCATCAATTAGAGATGTAATTTTATTCCCAACAATGAAACCAAGACAATAAATAAAAGAGTGCTTAGCACTCTTTTTATTTTTTATAAATTTAAGCAAGAAAGTGTAATAAAAAAGAGAGGAATGAATATACTAAAAATATAAGAAAAACAACCTGTTTAAAATTCTTTAACAAAAATAAAAAAGAAAATTATAAAAAGGGGTTGCAATTTCTGAATAAATCTATATAATAATTAGTGTACTAAATATTCCGCGATAGCTCAATGGTGGAGCACTCGGCTGTTAACCGATAGGCTGGAGGTTCGAGTCCTCTTCGCGGAGCCACTTTTTTAATTTGTTTGGTACAAGTAAAGATATAATATTCCGCGATAGCTCAATGGTGGAGCACTCGGCTGTTAACCGATAGGCTGGAGGTTCGAGTCCTCTTCGCGGAGCCATTTCTTTTAAAAAACACATATAATATTCCGCGATAGCTCAATGGTGGAGCACTCGGCTGTTAACCGATAGGCTGGAGGTTCGAGTCCTCTTCGCGGAGCCAAATGAACTTTAGAGTAGTGATTTTCACTACTTTTTTTTTATTCAAAAACATAGGAAGCTTAAAGGCTTCTTTTTTTATGAGAAAAATTATTTCAAATAAAACAATAAGATGGTAAAATATAGATAAAGCAATAATTAGAAGGAGAGAAATGGAAAGGGTAGAGGAAATAAGAGAAGCTAATGAGTTTCAAAAAGGGCTTAAATGTGGCATACCTATTTGCTTGGGATATATATCTGTATCAATAACATTTGGAATGATTGCAGTTAGAGGTGGATTAGATGTAAAAACGGCAACATTAATATCTATGACAAATTTAACATCAGCAGGGCAATTTGCAGGAATAGAAATGATTTTAAATAATGCTATGTACTTAGAATTGGCATTAACAACTTTTATTATAAATATAAGATATTCCTTAATGTCATTTGCAATTTCACAAAAGCTTTCAGAAAGTACATTATTAGAAAGAATGATTATAGCATTTGGAATTACTGATGAAACTTATACACTTGCAGCTACGGAGGAAGGAAATCTAAGTAATAAATTTATATTAGGACTAATAACAATGCCTTATATAGGATGGACAGTGGGAACTGTTTTAGGAGCTATTAGTGCGAGTGTTATGCCAGAAAAATTGCAAGATGCTTTAGGGATTGCTTTATATGGAATGTTTTTAGCTATAATAATTCCGATAGCAAGGAAAGATAATTATATGATGAAAGCAATAGTTCTTGCAGGAGCATTGAGTATAGGTATATTTTATTTACCTGTATTAAATAAAATATCAAGTGGGTTTTCTATAATAATTTGTTCAGTAGTGAGTGCGATGATTATGGCTAAAATAAAGCCAATTAAGGAGTAGGAAATGTATTTAGGAATATGTCTTATAATTTTAGCAGTTGTAACATATATACCAAGAGTAGTTCCATTATTAATAAATAAAAAAATAAAATCAAATTATATAAATTCAGTTTTACACTATATGCCTTATTGTGTATTAAGTGCAATGACGTTTCCAGCAATAATATATAGTACAAGACATTTATATTTTTCGATAGCAGGAATGATAGTTGGTATAATATTAGCTTATAAGGGGAAAAGTTTAATTGAGGTTGCTATAGGAAGTGTAGTAACAGTGTATTTAATAAATGTTGTATTTTAATATCTGTAAATATTGCAGATATTAAAATGGGACTATTGATTAAATAATCTCAAAACTTATATAAGGGGTAAGGAATTATGAAGAAAAAATTAGTATGTGCATTAATTGCAGTAGGAATGCTTACAATGGTAGGGTGTTCTGAAGAAAAGGATAAAGGTAATGAAGCAAATGCAAAGCCACAAGTGGAAGAACAAGCAGGTGATGAGTCATCTAAAGGTGATGAAGATTCTAAAGATAAAGAGGATGAGAAAACAGAAGAAACAACTGCTAAAATAGAAAATGGTGAATTTGCTATATACATAGGAAATGACAATATAGATGGAGTTAAGGTTGGAGATACAATAAAAACACAAAACTTAACTGTTGAAGAAAATTTAAAGAAAATAGCAGAAGAGTTAGGTAAAAAGAATTTTGAAGGATGTACAGTTGAAATAGCTAAAATAGAAAAAGAGGGAAATAAAACTATTGCTACTGTAAATTTAAAAGATGGTTCTAAAAAGTGGGAAAAAGATTATCTACAAGGTTCAACAGGAGCATTTATAACAGAAGAAATTCTTATAAATAGCTTATTACAACCAGATAATAAAATAGAATGGATAGATTCAATAAAATTCACTATAAATGGTGAAAATGTTGGTGAATTAAACCATGCACCACGTATTGGGCAAACAGTAAATAGAGTAAAGTAATGTTAATTATGAAACCTAGTAACAAAAATTTATTAGGTTTCTTTTTTATTAAGCTTAAGCTTTGTGAAGTGGGGAGAGTCTTGACTATTGACATATAAAAATCTTTTGGTAAAATTAATATATAATTGGATATGTATGAAGATAAAAGAAAAGTAGCTTTAAAAAATTTTTAGAGAGATGATGTTTGGTGAAAATCATTAATTAAATAAAGTGAAGGGAGCTTTTTAGTACATTATTTAAAGTTGGGCTTTAGCCAAGAAGGGTGGAACCGCGGAGAAATTCGTCCCTTTATGTGCTTAGGGCTTTTTTTATTGTATTTAAATAATTTGATATATATTAAGGAGGAATAATTATGGCAGTTGAAAAAACTATGGAAAAGATAGTTGCACTTTGTAAAGGAAGAGGATTTATATTCCCAGGTTCAGACATATATGGTGGACTTGCAAACTCATGGGATTACGGTCCTTTAGGAGTAGAATTTAAAAATAACGTTAAAAAAGCTTGGTGGAAAAAATTTGTTCAAGAAAGTCCATATAATGTAGGAGTTGATTGTGCAATCTTAATGAATAAAGAAGTTTGGGTAGCATCAGGACACTTAGGTGGTTTCTCTGACCCATTAATGGATTGTAAAGATTGTAACTCAAGATTTAGAGCAGATAAATTAGTTGAAGATCATATGACTGAAAGTGGAGTAGAAGTTGCTTCAGCAGATGGTATGTCAAATGAGCAATTAAAAGCATATATTGAGGAGCATAATATAGTTTGTCCTAAATGTGGAAAAATGAATTATACAGACATAAGACAATTTAACCTTATGTTTAAAACATTCCAAGGTGTAACTGAAGATGCTAAAAATGAAATATACTTAAGACCAGAAACAGCACAAGGTATATTTGTAAACTTCAAATCAGTTCAAAGAAGTACTAGAAAGAAAGTTCCATTCGGTATAGCACAGATTGGTAAATCATTCAGAAATGAAATAACACCAGGAAACTTTACTTTCAGAACAAGAGAATTTGAACAAATGGAGCTTGAATTCTTCTGCAAGCCAGGAACAGATTTAGAGTGGTTTGAATACTGGAGAACTTATTGCTGGAAATTCCTATTAAACTTAGGAGTAACAGAAAATAATTTAAGATTAAGAGACCATGGTGAAGAAGAATTATCATTCTATTCAAATGCTACATCTGATATAGAATACTTATTCCCATTTGGATGGGGAGAGTTATGGGGAATAGCAGACAGAACTGACTATGACCTTAAGAAACATGCTGAACATTCAGGTCAAGATATGACTTATATGGATCCAACAACTAACGAAAAGTATGTACCATACTGTATTGAACCATCACTTGGAGCAGACAGAGTTGCACTTGCTTTCTTAGTAGATGCATATGATGAAGAAGATTTAACTAAGGATGGAAAAGAAGATTCAAGAATAGTAATGCACTTACATCCAGCATTAGCACCTTATAAAGCTGCTATATTACCATTATCAAAGAAACTTTCAGAAAAAGCTTTAGATGTATATGCTGATTTAGCTAAAAAATTCAACATTGAATATGATGAAGCTGGAAGTATTGGTAAGAGATATAGAAGACAAGATGAAATAGGAACACCATTCTGTATAACTGTTGACTTTGAAACAGAAACTGATGGAGCTGTAACAATAAGAAACAGAGATACAATGGAACAAGAAAGAGTTAAAATAGAAGACTTAGTAGCTTATATTGAAAAAAGCTTAGAGTTTTAGTGAAAATAGCAGTCTATGAAAAATAGGCTGCTATATTTAAAATATAACAATAGCGTTATAGGTTAAATATAGCAAGAAACGAATGAAATTATTACCATGTATAAAATACTGAAAATAATTTAAATGAGTGTTATAATTAGAAATAAATGGGACAAAATTAAAGATATATCATACTATATATGTTAAAACGAGTAAGTGTGGAGGATTTAACGTGAAAAAGGATTTTAATGAGTTTAAAGAATTTATAAAGAATAAAAAGGTTGGAGTAGTAGGAATAGGAGTAAGTAATATTCCTCTTATCAAATTTTTAATAGATTTAGGAGCTGATGTAACTGGCTTTGATATGAGAGATGAAAAAGCTTTAGGAGAAACAGCTATAGAATTAAAAGCTAAAGGTGCAAAGTTAGTTTTAGGTGAAGGATATCTAGAAAAATTAACAGGATTTGATGTAGTTTTCAAAACACCATCAATGAGAATAGATTGTGATGCCTTAGTTAAAGCAAAAAATGAAGGTGCATACATAACATCTGAAATGGAAGAGTTCGTTAGATACTGCAAGGGTAAAATATTTGCTATTACAGGAAGTGATGGAAAAACAACAACAACAACAATGATTTCAAAGCTTTTAATTAGAGAAGGATACAAAACTTGGGTTGGAGGAAATATAGGAACACCTTTATTTGCACAAATTGAAGATGTAAAGGAAGAAGATATGGTAGTTTTAGAATTATCAAGCTTCCAACTTATGACTATGCATTTACCAGTTGATGTTGCGGTTTGTACTAATTTAGCTCCAAACCATTTAGATATGCATAAGGATATGCAAGAATATATTGATGCAAAGAAAAATATATTCTTATATGGAAATGAAGATGGAGTTGTTATATTAAATAGAGAAAATGAAATAACACATTCTTTTATAAATGAAGTAAAAGGAAAAGTTTTAGAGTTTAGTTCAAAAAGAGTTATAGAAAATGGTGCGTATTATAAAGAAGGTATGTTATATCTTGAAGGAAAAGAAGTTGTTTTAAAAGATAATATAGTTTTAAAAGGAATGCATAATGTAGAAAATTATTTAGCAGCATTTTTAGCAACTAAGGATGATGTTAAAATAGAAAATATGAAAAATGTTGCAGAAACTTTTACTGGAGTTGAGCATAGATGTGAACTTGTTAGAGAAATTGATGGAGTAAAATATTATAATGATTCAATAGCATCAAGTCCAACAAGAACATTAGCAGGATTACATGCATTTGATAAAAAAGTAATCTTAATAGCTGGAGGATATGATAAGAATTTAGAATTTGAACCTTTAGCTGAAGAAGGACATAAATATATAAAAGAGTTAATCCTTATGGGAGCAACAAAGGAAAAAATAAAAAAGGTATTTAAAGACTTAGAAGAAGAAAAAGGTATAAAAGTATCTATAAAGGAAGCTAAGGATTTAGAAGAAGCGGTTAAAATAGCAAAAGAAGTAGCAAAAGAAGGGGATATAGTTACATTATCACCAGCGTGTGCATCATTTGATATGTTCCCAAACTTTGCAGTAAGAGGAAATAAGTTTAAAGAAATAGTTCAAAATATATAAAAAGTAGAGGATTCAAAATGAATCCTCTATTTTTTTATCTCTAAAAAATAATAAGCACTATTTACATCAATTGATTTTCTATAAAAAATTCCTTTTTCAGAAATATAATAATTATTTATACTATCATTTAATAATGTTTTAGTTGAAAATGTATTTTTTTCTAAGTCGAGCGATATTGATTTAAGCTTATTGCTATCTTTTATATCAATATATATAAGTGTTTTGTTAATGGTAGTTAAATCTTTTCCCTCTATAATAGCTACT
Organism: Clostridium sp.; assembly: GCF_051650885.1. Taxonomy (GTDB): domain Bacteria; phylum Bacillota; class Clostridia; order Clostridiales; family Clostridiaceae; genus Clostridium. Next base: position 9,258 of record NZ_JBOFRG010000100.1, on the reverse strand, counting down.
CTTCTAGTTGATAAATCAGATGGATTTAGAGAATAAAGATGATTGTTATCAGAAGTATTAATAAAATAAATGCTTTTATCATATTCTGTAAAGCTATCAACTGAATAATCAGTAAGCTTTTCATTTATAATCCCATCAGTAGAAACTCTATAAAGTTTAAATTTATCATCGGCATTTTGATAAATGATATTTTTACCGTTAATTAAAATTTTCCCAACCTTATTATTAGTAAGCTTTAAGGAGGTATTATTTAAAGTATCATAAGAGAATAATTCATTTGTTTTATAATCAACATAGTATACATTGATATTATCATTACAAATATCTCGAACAGAATGATTGTTTATAAAAGAAACTGATTTATCAGTTAGATTTAATTTGTAAAATTTAAAATTATCATTTCCATTAGCAAAAAATATTTGGTTTTGGAACAATGTCATAGAATTTGTTGAGTAGGGAAAAAATTCTCCTACATCTTTATTTGTAAATCTAAAATTTTTTTCTGGAAATGCCACAGAGGCTATTTTATCATTATCATCCCAATTTGGAAAAAATAAAATAGAATCCTTTATTAAAAAAGGTGATGGCAAAACAGAAGTTTCAGAAAGTAAGAAGACCTTTTGACCATTATCTTCAATTGGAGATTCTGAAACAATAACCTCATTTGTAGGTAAAGACGTAGATTCATCAGTTTTATCTTTAGAACAAGACATTAAAAAAAATGTTGATGATGAAATCAATAATAATATAAATAATTTTCTCATATAAAACCCCTTTTATAAAATTTGTAAGTATATGTACTATTATATACTAAAAACAAATGAATTTATAAAAAATGGTAGGGATGAATTATAAAATTTGTAAATTTATCAATAGAATTGCAAAAGAGAGTGGGTTTTAAAAAAAGTAGATATAAAGTTAATAAAAAGCAAATGGAAGAAACAAAAAGAGAAAAAAAGAGTGGAGTATGAATTAAAAAGAAAGAATAGAAACAAATTATTCAAATAAAAAATTGAAATAGAAGTAATTTATGGAATTGTGGAAAAATAATTTTGCAAGATGAGTAGCTAAAAAAGCAAAATATTAAAAAAAATATACTAAAAAATAGGTTAAAGCTATAGATTGTTAGAAAAAGTTAAGAAATTTTGAATTGAATTTAATTGAAAAAAACTGAAAAAAACTGAAAAATAAAGGTTTTAGCAAAGCTTGTGGAATTAAGTGGAAAGTAAAAAAGTCTAAACTTAAAACAAGGCGATATTTTGTTAAAATATGAAATCTTAAAATACAATATTATATAACTTATAACATTTTAGAATAGTATTATAATTTGGAATTTAGAGGATTATAATTAGTTTTGTAAATTGAATAAAGTTAGGAGGAGATCATTTTGAGAATCACAATGCGTGAACAAGAAAAACTTATGATTGTTGTTGCTGCTGAGGTAGCAAGAAGAAGAATGAGAAAAGGTCTTAAGTTAAACTACCCAGAATCTGTAGCATTAATAACAGATGAAATTATGGAAGGTGCTAGAGAAGGTAAGAGTGTTACTGACTTAATGGATGAAGGAAGACACATCTTAAAGAGAGATCAAGTTATGGAAGGAATTCCAGAAATGTTACACACAGTTCAAGTTGAGGTAACATTCCCAGACGGAACTAAACTAGTAACTGTACATGATCCTATTCAATAGTTAGAGGAGGTAAAGAAATGATACCAGGAGAAATAATTTTAGGCGAAGGAACTATAAAATACAACGAAGGAAGAGAAGCTATAAAGTTAAAAGTTATAAACAAAGCTGACAGACCTATCCAAGTTGGATCACACTTCCACTTCTATGAAGTTAACGTTGGATTAGAGTTCGATAGAGAAAAAGCTTACGGAAAGAGATTAGATATTCCAGCTGGAACTGCTGTAAGATTTGAGCCAGGGGATGAAAAAGAAGTAGATTTAATTGATATCGCTGGTGTAAGAAGAGTTTACGGATTAAATAATGAAGTAGATGGATACTTAGATGAAGGGAGAACAAAGTAATGAGTTTTGAATTAGACAGAAAGCGTTACGCTGACCTATTTGGGCCAACTAAAGGTGATAAGATAAGATTAGCAGATACAGAACTTTTTTTAGAAATAGAAAAAGACTTAACAGTATATGGAGATGAATGTAAGTTCGGTGGAGGAAAGTCTTTAAGAGATGGAATGGGACAAAACTCTATAGAAACTAGAAACAATCCAAAGGTTATGGATTTAATAATAACAGGTGTAACTATTCTTGATTATACAGGAATATACAAAGCTGATATCGGAATAAAAGATGGGAAAATTGCAGCTATAGGAAAAGGTGGAAATCCATTAGGAATGGACAACGTTGATTTCATAGTTGGAGTTAGTACAGAAGCTTTAGCAGGAGAGGGATTAATCTTAACTGCAGGTGGAATAGATACACATGTTCACTTTATTAGTCCAGACTTAGTAAGAGTTGCTATAGAAGGTGGAATTACTACAGTTGTTGGTGGAGGAACAGGACCAAATGATGGAACTAACGCTACAACTTGTACACCAGGTGCTTGGAACATTGAAAAAATGATCGAAGCTGCAGAAGCACTTCCAATAAACATTGGATTCTTAGGAAAAGGTAGTGGAGCTAACGTAGAAGTTAATGGAGAGCAAATCGAAGCTGGAGCTTGTGGTTTAAAAATCCATGAAGACTGGGGAGCTACAAAATCTGCAATAGATTACTCATTAAGAGCTGCTGATAAATATGATGTACAGGTATCAATACATACAGATACATTAAATGAAGGTGGATTCGTTGAGCATACTATAGATGCAATAGAAGGAAGAGTTATTCACACATTCCATACAGAGGGTGCTGGTGGAGGACATGCTCCTGACATCTTAAAAATGGCGTCATACCCAAATGTGTTACCTGCATCAACTAACCCAACAAAGCCTTACACAAAAAATACAATAGCAGAGCATTTAGATATGCTTATGGTTTGTCACCACTTAGATTCTAAAGTTCCTGAAGATATAGCGTTCGCTGATTCAAGAATAAGAAAACAAACTATAGCTGCAGAAGATATCTTACACGATATGGGTGTATTCAGTATGATGAGTTCTGATACAATGGCCATGGGAAGAATCGGAGAAGTTATAACAAGAACTTGGCAAACTGCTAGTAAAATGAAAGAACAAAGAGGAATTATGGAAGGCGATTCTGAAAATTCTGATAACAACAGAATTAAAAGATACGTTGCTAAGTACACTATAAACCCTGCAATAGCACAAGGTATATCTGAGTACGTAGGATCAGTTGAAATCGGTAAAGTTGCTGACTTAGTTCTTTATGAACCAGCTTTCTTTGGTGTTAAACCTAAGTTAGTTATAAAAGGTGGTATGGTAAGTAGCTCAATCATGGGAGAAGCTAATGCTTCAATTCCAACTTGTCAACCAGAACTTCCAAGAACAATGTTCGGAGGATACGGAAGAGCTATGACAAATACTTCTATAACTTTCGTTTCACAATATGCTTATGAGCATGGAATAAAAGAAAGATTAGGATTATCTAAAGAAGTTTTACCTGTAAAAGGAATAAGAAACTTAACTAAGAATGATATGAAACTTAATGGTGAAATGCCAAAACTTGAAGTAGATCCACAAACATACGAAGTTAAAGTTGATGGTGTTTTAGCTACTTGTGAGCCAGCAGAAAAATTACCAATGGCTCAAAGATACTTCTTATTCTAATTTAAGAAGTAAGTAAGGAGAGTTTAAATGATTTTTGAAAAGATATTAGGAAATATTGAAGATATTAAAGTAGACGGTTGTCATTTAGAAAGAATTTACTTAAATAATGAAGAAATGTTAAAGAGAATAATAAGAGTTAAATCTGATCATGGTAATGAATATGGAATAATGCTATCTGATGGTGAAAAACTTAAAGATGGAGATATTTTAGCTAATGATGGATATAATATTGTTGTTGTAAAATTCAGTATGGAAGATGTTTTAATAATAAGCCCTAAAGATATAACAGAAATGGGAAGAATAGCTCATGAAATAGGTAATAAGCACTTACCAGCTCAGTTTGAGAATGGAAAGATGATTATTCAATACGACTATGTTGTTGAGGATAGCCTAAAGAAACATGGACTAGACTTTACTAGAGAAAATCTTGAGTTAAAAGAGGCGTTTAGACATGTCGACTTTATGCACAGACACTAATAAAAACTTAAATGTATTAAGAGTAATGCAGCTATGTGATTCAAACTTTCCTGTAGGATCATTTAATCACTCTTATGGAATGGAAACATATCTTAGAGATGATAGAATCAAAGATACAGAAAGCTTCAGATACTGGATAAAAGCATTTTTTAGAAATCAGTTTATCTATAGTGATGGACTTGCAATAAAGTTTTTATATGAGTACTTAGATAAGAAAGAAACTAAAAAAATCTTAGAATTAGATAGAAACATAACAGTTCAATGTATGGCTTATGAAACTAGAAATGGTAATAAGCTAGTTGCAAAGAGAATGTTACAACTATTCTTAGATTTATATGAAGTTAAGAATCTTGAAAAGTACGAAAAACATATAAAAACAGGAAAAGCATTTGGACATCCTGCTATAGTATTTGGAATGCTTATGTATGAATTAAATATAGGTTGTGAGGAGGCTATACATTATTATATGTATAGCACTGCCTCTACTTTAATACAGAATGCAGTTAGAACAATACCTTTAGGACAAAAAGATGGGCAAATATTATTAAAAGAAGCATCAGAAAGCTTTATAGAGCTTGGTGAAATTATAAAAACATTAGATAAGGATATGTTTGGTGCAAATGTACCAGGTATAGAACTTGCACAGATACAACATGAAACTTTAATATTTAGATTATTTATGTCATAGAAAAAATAAGGAAGGTGGAGATTATTATGAAACCAGTTGTTATAGGAGTAGGTGGACCAGTAGGAAGTGGAAAAACACTTTTAATTGAGAGATTAACTAGACAAATGAATCAAAATTATAATTGTGCCGTAATAACAAATGACATCTACACAAAAGAAGATGCTAAGTTTATGGTTAAAAACTCGATATTACCAGAAGATAAGGTAATTGGAGTTGAAACAGGAGGATGTCCTCATACAGCAATTAGAGAAGATGCTTCAATGAACTTTGCAGCAATTGAAGAGTTAAAAAATAGATTTGATGACTTAGATATTATATTCTTAGAAAGCGGTGGAGACAACTTAGCTGCTACATTTAGTCCAGATTTAGTAGATTTTTCAGTTTACATAATAGACGTTGCTCAAGGAGAAAAAATTCCAAGAAAAGCAGGTCAAGGAATGGTTAAAAGTGATTTATTTATAATAAATAAAATTGACTTAGCACCATATGTTGGAGCTAATTTAGATGTTATGAAGAGCGATACATTACACTTTAGAAAAGAAAATACGTTTATGTTTACTAACTTAAAGACTGATGAAGGAATAAATTCAGTTATTGATTGGATAAAAAGAAACTGCCTTTTAGAAGGAATGTAAACTTATGAAATCAGTAGTTAGAAATAAAGAAGATAGAAGCCTATATGATGCATATATAGATTTAGTTTTAGCTAGAAGTGGAGAAAAGACTATAACAAAAACAAGAGCTTTTGATGGAGTAATGAGAGTTTCTCCAACACTTCACCTAGATAGAGAAGCTATATCAACATATTTTTTAATTCAGATAGGTGGAGGGTATGTTGAAGGCGAAAAGTTTCTTAACAACATAGAAGTTGAAGAAGAGGCAAGAGCTATAGTTACAACTCAAGCATCTACGAAAGTATACAAATGTGAAAATAAACGTGAAACATATCAAAAAACAAATATTCGTTTAGATAAGAATAGTATTTTAGAGTATATAACTGACCCAGTTATTCTTTATAGAAGTGCAAGATATAAGCAAGAAAACAATATCTATATGGATGAGACAGCAACACTTATATACACTGATGGAATAACTTCAGGGTGGTCACCAGACGGGCAACAATTCCAATATGATAGTGCAAGACTTAAGACTAATTTATACTTCAACAATGAATTAGTGTTATTAGATAATCTTGTAATGGAGCCAGCTAAATATAATATAAATGATATAGGATATTTAGAAGGTTATCTAAATTTTGGAACGATGCTAGTTATAGATAAAAATATAAATGAAAAATTTATAGAAAATATGAGAAAAGAGTTAGAAGAAGTTAACTTAGATGTTAGCTTTGGAGTGTCTAGATTAGAGGTAAATGGATTCGTATTAAGAGTAATAGGAAATTTAACTCAAGACATTGAAAAGGTAATTAGTATTTGTCATACATATGTGAGAAGAGAAATATTAAATTCAATTCCACTAGAGATAAGAAAATACTAATCAAAATGTGATTAAGGGTTGTAAACACAGCCTTTAATATAGAAATTATAATTAAAATTTAATAACTTAGGAGGAATTATTTATGTTAGGAGCAGTATTATTATACGTTGGATTTGTTCTTATGATAAATGGTATAGGTACACTTACTAAAATACCACCAAAATCAACTGCTATAATGAATATTTTTACAGGAGGTCTTTCTATAGTTGTAAACTTTGGATCATTATTAGTAGCGCAAGCACAAAGTCCTACTAACATGGCACCATTTTATGCAGCAGGAACAGGATTATTATTTGGATTCACTTATTTATTTATAGGAATCAACTCATTATTTAATCTTGATACAAGAACTTTCGCATGGTATTCATTATTTGTTGCTATAACAACAATACCAGCAGGAGTACTTCAATGGAGAGAAGGCGGAATCTGGAATATCTTAATGGCTATCATTTGGTGGGCATGGGGAGTTCTATGGGTTACAGCACCAATAGAAATTCTTTGGAAGAAAAACTTAGGTAAATTTACACCATGGTTAAGTATCATAGAAGGTATATTTACAGCTTGGATTCCAGGGTTCTTAATATTAATGAACGTTTGGAAATAGAAAATTAGTGGTATAGGGTATAGAGAGTTTTATGAAGTGAAATAGGTACATAATAAATTTTGATAGACGAGAGGATTGATATTGTGTTTCATGGCATAGTACAAGGAAATGAAGCCTTCATGGTTATTTCCACTTTATTAGTATTTATAATGACTCCAGGATTAGCTTTTTTCTATGGAGGATTAGTAGAAAAGAAAAACTCTCTTACAATAATGATACAAATATTCTTAGCAATAGGAGTAGTAGGATTATTATGGATATTTGGAGGGTTTAGTTTAGTATTCGGTAAAGATATTCACGGAATTATAGGGAATCCGTTACAATATTTTGGATTCCATAACATAACATTTAGTGTTAATGGACAGTACTCATCAACAGTACCGTTCTTATTATTCTTTATGTATCAATTAATGTTTGCTATAATAACACTTCCATTAATGACTGGTGCTATGGCAAATAGAATCAGAATTGGTGGATGGATATTATTCTTAGTAATATGGATGATACTTGTTTACTTCCCAGTAGCACACTGGGTATGGGGTGGAGGATTCTTAGCTAAAATGGGATTCGTCGACTTCGCAGGAGGAACTGTAATCCATGCAACAGCAGGATTCTCAGGACTTGCAGCAATTTGGGTTCTTGGTAGAAGAAAAGATACTTCTTCAAAAGGACCATTTAACTTAGGATTAGTGGCAATAGGTTCAGCATTACTATTATTTGGATGGTTTGGATTTAATGCAGGTGGAGTTTTAGCGGCTAATGGATTAGCATCTATTGCATTCACAAATACTGGAGTTGCAGCTATAGCAGGTATGATTGTTTGGACAATCATTGTATATATAGAAAAGAAGAAATTCTCTTTCTTAGAAATGCTTATAGGAGCAGTTGCAGGACTTGCAACAATTACACCAGCATCAGGATATGTAACACCAATATCAGCACTTATAATAGGTGCAGTAGCGGCTATATTCTGTTTTGGATGTGTTAAATTCGCTAAAAAAATGAAATGGGACGATGCTTTAGACGTTTGGGGAACTCACGGAATGGGTGGAGTTTTAGGAACTATCTGTATCGGTTTATTCGCTAATAGCCTAGTTAACCATGTACAAGCAGGAGGACACCAATTATTAGTTCAAATATTTGGGGTTGTACTTGTATCAGTATATTCTTTAGTTGTAAGCTTTATTGTAATGAAAGTTATAGATAAATTATTCAACATAAGAACTACAGAAGAAGAACAAAAAATGGGATTAGACAAAGCTTTACTTGACGAAAGTTATAGTATAGATGACTAATATCTTGTAATAAAAATAAACTAACAAAATATTGTTAGTTTATTTTTTTTATACAAACTTATATGAAGTATATACAAACGCGTTAGAAGTAAAGAAGCAATGCTGTAGAATCCTTTAGGGTATAGAATGCTGAAATCTAACTAATAAGAGGGAATTAAAGTGGTATTGGAGTGAATAACATATGAGCTCTTAGAATAATAAAGTTATTTAAATTTGTCTTAAATGCGATAAAAATTATTTTAAACCAAGATACATTTAGAATAATAGTTTTTTTAGTTATAGAATGTATTTAAATTTGATTAGTTTTAGATATAACTGAAATAAAAAGAAAAAATTATTTATAAATTCTACTGTTTTATGTAAAAATATACTCAAAAGGGCATGGAGGTTGATAAAACGTATAAAAATATAAGTAAATTATATAAAAAAATAAAAATTTATAGCAGAAATTTTTATTAGAAAACTAGTTTTAGATAAATAAATAGACATCATAAAAAGATATATAATGAAAGAAATAGGATTAAATTTAAAGTAAAGTAATATTCTAGAAGGTGAAATAATAACAACATATCCTAGTGTATCTTGATATAAAAAAGAAAGAAAAAAAGAGTAATAAAGAGTAAAAAAAGAATAATATTCTAAAATTATAGTGATATAAAAGGGTGATGAGAAAAAAACATGTTACTATAATAAACGTCCTTGAGAGACAGGGCAAACACGAAGAACTTCTTCAAAAAACATTTTAAAAAAAATGTTGACAAAGAATTCTTCAAATGATATTATAAGGAAGTCGCCAAGAGCGGCAACCAAGATCTTTGAAAATTGAACAGAATAATATATAAACAAACTTAAACCAGCAATTCTTTTATTAGTAAGTTTTATGAGCAATTTAAGATTAAACTTTTTATTGAGAGTTTGATCCTGGCTCAGGACGAACGCTGGCGGCGTGCC
>NZ_JBOFRG010000099.1:0-9441 GCF_051650885.1 Clostridium sp. | reverse complement strand
TACATAGATATTAATAATAAAATTCAAAAAAGCCATTTAGAAAAAGAAATATAGATAAATTAAAGTTATTATACTAACTTAATAACAAAAAGTATGGCGAGTACTATAAGAATAGGATTGATAGGGACTCGATTTATTTTTTTGCTAAAAAGATTAACTATTAAATTAATTACAACATAAGATAAAATTCCATAAATAATACCATCACCAATTGAATATGAAAGTGGCATTAAAATAATTGTTATGAAAGCTGGAAGTGCTTCTGTTATATTTGTAAAGTCTAAAGAGGTAATAATACTAAGCATTAAATAGCCAACATAAATAAGTGCTGGTGCGGTAGCACAAGATGGAATTGCTACAAAAAGTGGTGAAAAGAATAAAGAAACTGTAAAAAGACAACCTACAACAAAAGCAGTTAGTCCAGTTTTTCCTCCTTCTGCAATACCAGTACTACTTTCTATAAAAGTTGAAATTGCAGATGTTCCTAAAAAAGCACCCGAAGTAGTACCTACAGCATCAGCTAGCAAGGCTTTACCGATTCTAGGAAACTTACCATCTTTTTCTACTAAACCTGCTTTAGTTGCAAGTCCTAAAACAGAACCGACAGTACCAAAAAAATTAACAAAAAGAAAGGTAAAAGTAATTCCTATGAAAGAAAGAAGTGTTTTAATATTTGATATAATAAAATTATTTAAACTGAGGAGAAAAATTAGATGAAAAAAAAGATTTATTTAGTTGAAGATGAAAGAAATTTAAGTTTACTATTAGAAAAATATTTAAGTGTTGAAGGATATGAAGTAACTGTATTTAATTTAGGAGTAGATGCTCTTGAAAAAATAAGTGATAAGCCTGATTTATGGGTATTGGATGTTATGCTCCCAGATGTGGATGGATATTTTTTAATAAAAGAAATTAAAAAGGTAGATGAAGAAGCAAAAGTACTCTTTATGTCTGCAAGGAATAAGGAGCTTGATAGAGTCCTTGGGTTAGAGCTTGGAGGAGAGGATTATATTTCAAAACCTTTTTTACCAAGAGAGTTGGTTATAAGGGTGAATAGAATTTTAAAAAGAAATGAAAAAAATAGGGAGATAATAAATTTAAATGCCTATGTTATAAAAAAATTAGAAAGAACTGTATATAAAGATTTAATAGAAATTCCTCTTACAAATAAGGAGTATGAATTATTACTATATTTTGCTGAAAATATTAACATAGTTTTGTCTAGAGAACAAATTTTAAGCAAAGTATGGGGAAATGATTATTTTGGGTCAGATAGAGTTGTAGATGACACAATGAGAAGACTTAGAAAAAAACTTTATGAACTACATATAGCTACAGTATATGGTTATGGCTATAAACTTAGTTTAGGAAATTAGTTATGAAGTTATTTAAAATAAAATCATTGTATATGAGAATTTGGATAACATTCACTCTTTCCGTAATTGGAATAATACTAATATTAACAGTTTTATATGCAGTTGTTTTTAGAAGATTTCAATTAGAGAATAATGTTAGATATCTTATAAATACACAAGATAATATAATTAAAGAAATTGAAGGGGATACCTTTGATAATAAATATGCATTAGTTTATAAAGGAATAGGAATAGAAAGCTTTATATTAGTAAAAGAAGATGGAAAAAGCAAAATAGTTAATTTAGATGGAAACTATGATAGTGACGATATAAAATATTTTAATAGTAAAATACGTGATATTGCAAATGATGCTGAAATATGGATGGCATCCTATGCTAAAGAACCATCCTATAAAAATAAAGTTTTTGTAGAGAGGCATAAATTTGGAAATTCAAAGAAAGGATATGTTTTTGTAATAAGTAATGTTGTAAATAGTAAAAATAAAGAAGAATATATAGTGACTTATACAGAAGGCGTTTATACCCATGAAGCTATATACATAATTATTACAATAGGGTTGTTATTTATAATTATTAGTTTTTTTCTTGCAAAATTTTTAGCAGGATATATAACAAAATATTTAAAAAGTATAGAAATTTATGCAAAAAAGGTTTCTAAAAAAGAATGGACAGAGCCCTTAGAAATAAAAAGTAATGATGAAATTGGAAGCTTGATTCGTTCAATGAATAATATGAGGTTAGAGTTAGAAAAAGTTGATAAAGAAGAAAAGGTGTTTTTTCAAAGTATATCACATGATTTAAAAACTCCAGTTATGATAATACAAAGTCATGCAGAAGCATTAATAGATGGAATGTATGTAGGAAGCGTAGAAGATACAGCTAGAATAATAAAGAAGGAATCACAAATTTTAGAGAAAAAGATAAAACAAATATTATATTTAAATACTTTGGATTATATGCTTATAAATGATAAAGATAGAAGAGAAGTAGATTTAGAATATTTATTAGATGAAATATATTATAAATTTAGATTTATAAATAAAGAAATAAAGTGGAAAGTTTTCTTAGAAGAAAAAGTTTATATTTATGCAAATGAAGAAAAGATAGTAACAGCAATAGAAAATATAATAGAAAATTCCCTAAGATATGTAAAAGAAGAAATAGAAATTAAGCTTTATAAAACAAATGAAGGGATTACAATAGAAATTTTTAATGATGGAGAAAAAATAAAAGAAGAAGATTTAAAAAATATTTTTGAAAATCTATATAAAGGAAAATCAGGGAATTTTGGGTTAGGATTATATATTACAAAAAGAATAATAGATTATTATAAAGGAAATATTTATGTTATAAATGAAGATAAAGGTGTTAGATTTTATATAAAATTTAAAAATCACATAAAAATCACATAAAGTTCCCATAAAAAATATATTTTAATTAAGTAACCTAATAGAGTAAACCTATGAAAAATAGGAAAAATATTAGGAGTGATTAAATTGAATAAGTTTCAGAAAAGGAATTTAAGATTATTTTTATTAAGTTTAATAGTAATTGTCGTAGCGATAGCTTGCATAGGTTTTTCTATAATAACAGGAGCATTAAGCAATTTAGGACATATAAGAGAATATTCATATTCAGCAGATGTTGGAATTGCAGGAACTTTAATTGTAGGTGCTGCATTTTGTATGTTTTTATTTAGAAGAGTAATAAAATATTTAAGCATGGATGAATTAATAGATGCAGTATTAAAATTTTTTACAAAGATACTACAAAAGATACATATTCCATTAGGAATGCTTGCAGTAGGAGTAATTTCATTTCATGTATACATTTTTATAAGTTTAGGATTTAAATGGACTTTAGGATATATATTTGGGGCATTTGCAGGAATAGTTTTATTGATTATGGTAGTATCAGGACTACTAAGAATATTCAATAAAGGTATCAAAAGTCATAAAGGTCTAGGAATTGCATTAATAGTTTTAATTATTTTACATATTGCATTAATTAAATATTTTCCATTAGCATATATATAATAAAAAATACTTTCCTTGAATAAAGGATGGTATTTTTTTATGCAATTAATTCCAAAATTAAACAAAAAAATTAAAGGATTTAATCTGTATAGTGTTGAAATTAATATTAAGGGGGCGTAAAAATGAATGAAATTATCAATTTAGTAAATAATAGAATGTCACTTAGAAAATATAGCAATGAAAAAATTACTGATGGTGAGCTAAATTTAATTCTAAATGGAATAATGAGGGCACCTACAGCAGGAAATATGATGCTATATTCTGTACTTGTAATCAAGGATGAAGAAACAAAAGAGATTTTATCTAGAACATGTGATAATCAACCCTTTATACAAAATAGTGATACAATTTTAGTATTTCTTGCAGATTTGCAAAGATGGTACGACTTTTATGAAGTTTCTGATGTAAAAGAATATTGTGAAAAAAATAATCTACAATACAGAAAACCAGATGAAGGTGATTTATTTTTAGCAATGCAAGATTCTATAATTGCAGCTCAAACAGGAGCGTTAATTGGAGAAAGCCTTGGTATAGGTTCTTGTTATATAGGAGATATTATTGAAAATTATGAAATCCATAAAAAGCTATTTAATTTACCGAAGTGGGCAGTGCCAGCTTGTATGTTATGTTTTGGTAGATACGAAAATAAAGAAAAAATAATAACAGAACGATTTGATAAAAAATATATAGTATTTAATGAAAAATATAAAAATTTAGAAAAAGAAGAATTAGAAGATATGTTTAAAAATAAAAAATTCAGTGAAAAAAATATTTATAATGCTAAGAATTTTGGACAATTCAACTATGGGCGAAAAACAGGAGCACAGTTTTCAGAAGAAATGGGAAGATCCGTAAGAGAAATAATAAAAAGTTGGTGTAAATAGTAGACTAATAATAAAGGAAATAGAGCTTAAACTAGGGCTCTATTTTAGGTTTAATAGATAATTTATAAAATAGTAGAAATGATTTTAAATAAAATCCTCGTAAATGATGATAAATAAAAAACAAAAAATCAAATTCCTACAAAAAAATATACATAAGCACACATAAAATACATAATAATAGAATTTTTTATAAAATAAAGTCATTTGCTGATGAACGAAATATCTATAATATTTTACAATATATATTTACAATAATTACCAAAAAATATAAGATATTTGTATAGAAAGTAAAAATATTGTTTTGAAGAAGATAAATAATAAGAATATATTAGAAATATCGGAGGGGTTGAAATGACAATAAAAATATTACGACAATATTTAGAATTATGTAAAAAATTTAATGTAGAACCAACCTTAAGTGGTGCTAATAAATTTAAAAAAGATTTAAATGTTTTAGATAATCTTTTAAAGTTAGGTTTAGAACGCTTGGTTTTAGACATAGTTGGATAGATTATGATATAATAAAAGCATCAGAATAAAAAGGAAGTGACTTCTATGAAAGTAGCATTGATTGCACACGATAGAAAAAAATCAGAGATGGTGGAGTTTGCTAAAAAATACGAAGGAATTTTATCAAAATTAGATTTAGTAGCTACAGGAACTACAGGTGGTCTAATTATGGAAAATACAAAATTAAAAATAAAAAGATATAAAAGTGGACCTCTTGGAGGAGATCAACAAATTGGTGCCTTAATTCCAGAAGGTGAAATTGATATGATTATATTTTTTAGAGATCCTTTAACAGCACAACCGCATGAACCAGATATAAGTGCACTTTTAAGATTATGTGATGTATATAAATTACCAGTTGCGACTAACAGTGAAACAGGTAAAATGTTAATTGAAGGAATAGCTTTTGAAAATTCAAAATTACTTTAAATATGAGATAGCTACACATAGCTATCTTTTTTGAATATAAGCATTAATGAGAAGGAGCAAAAATGAAAGTAGATTTTTTTATGCCAGAATACATGAAAGATTTTAAATGTATCGCATCAGAGTGTGTCGATACTTGCTGTGCAGGATGGGAGATAAACTTAGATAAAGAAACATTTTTAAAATATAAAAACAGCACGGAAATATTAAAAGAGGTTGTTTGTGGAAAATTTTCTGAGAGTATGGAACATACTGACGATTTAACATATGGATATATGAATGTTAAAGATAATAAATGTCCTTTTTTAGATAAAAACTTATTGTGTGAAATACATGGAAAAACTAATGAAGAAAATTTAAGTATAACTTGTAGAAGATATCCACGAATATACAATATAATTGATGGGATATATGAAAAAAGTGGAACTTCTTCATGTATAGAAATTTGTAGAAAAGCATTTCTAAAAAAAGAAAAAATGGAATTTATAGAATGGGAAGAAGAGATTGATGTAGATAATATTAGAATTGGTAGAATTTTAGATACAGAAGCTTTTTTAGATAGTGGAAATATACTAGAGTATTTTTGGAATATTCGAATTTTTACTATAAATGTAATGCAAGAAAGAAAATTCACTATTCTTGAAAGATTAAATATATTAAAATACATTTATAAGTACATACTAAAAGAGAATATGGAAGGTGAATTTTATGTAGATGAGTATTTAGAAACTGTAGACTTAGATAGTATTTTAAATAAAGTAAATACAGTGGATAATAATATTCAAAAACATATATTTTCAGAAGAAGTAACAAAAACTATCAGAGGGGTTCGATTCAAGAAACTTTTGAAAATGAAAAATGACACTACTTTAAATGAAATTAATATTAAAGAAGCTTTAAGTAAATTTGATTACATTCTAGAAAATTATTTGGTTAATCATATATTCAAGGAAGTAATCCCCTTTAATAAAGGTATTAACTTAGATAAGAGTATAGATGAATTAATAACTATATATTTCATAATTGAAGGGTATTTAATTCAATTTATAAAAGGCATGCAAGGAAATATAACTGATGATGATATTATAAATATAATCCAGGCTATAAATAAGGATTTAGAACATAATAAAGATTTTAGAATGAGTTTAGGTTTAATATAAAAAGGAGGTTTGTTTAATGAGCAGATATGATTTTTCATTATTTTCAGGTGAATTAATCTTAAAAAATAGCCATACTTATGATGAAAAAAGAATGTGTTTCAATAGAGCTATAAATAAAAAACCATTAGCAATTGCATATTGTGAAAATACAAAACAACTTAGAGAAGCATTAAATCTAATAAAAAAATATAATTTTCCTTTTAGAATACGTTCGGGAACACATCATTATGAAGGATTCTCTACAGGAGATGATATTTTTGTTATAGATATAAGTAAAATGAATGGCATAGATATAAAGTTTGATGAAAATACAGTTACTATTGAAGGCGGAGTTAGAAACAGAGAATTATATGAGGCAGTTGGAAAATATAATATTCCTTTTCCTGGTGGAGGATGTCCTACCGTTGGAGTTATTGCATATACTTTAGGTGGAGGCTGGGGATATTCAGCTAGACATTTAGGACTTGGAATTGATAGCTTAATCTCTATAGAGTTAATGAATTCAAAAGGTGAACTGCTAAATGCAAGTGAAACTGAAAATGTTGAATTGTTTTACGCTTTAAAAGGTTCAGGGGGAGGAAATTTTGGTATTATTACAAAACTAAAATTTAATCTTCCTAAAAAAGAAGAAAACGGAACATTAGTTTTGTTAGAAAAAAATAATATTTCTATTGAATACATGACTAAGATATTTTTAAATTGGGATAAAAATATTAAATCGTTAAATGAAAGATTAAATATGAAAATTGCTTTCTATAAGGATAAATCTAAAGGACTAGGTGTAAAAATCATAGGTATTTTTTATGGAGATATAACTGATTTGAATAAGGAATTGGGGAAATTAGTTAAGTTAGATGAATTTGAAAATAATTCTAAGTCGATGTCGATATTAAATATAAATAGATGGATACAAGATGCACATCCTGATTATGAAAAATATAAATCAACTGGACGATTTACTAAAGAAAATTATAAAAAAGAAGAAGTATTTAAAATACTTAACATATTAAAAGAACCTAATGAAGGCTCTGTTTATACTGCAATTTCATTATATGGCTTAGGGAAGGCTACTTATAATAAAAAAAGTGAAGATTCTTTTTATTATAGAAATGCTAAAGGAATAATCGGTTTTCAATCAGTTTGGGAAGAAGATATATTTGATGCGAAAAATAAAGCTTTTGTATTAGAAAATTTCAAAATTATAAAAGAATTAACTAAAGGATCATTTGTAAGCTTTCCATTAAAGGAATTAGATAATTATATGGATGAGTACTATGGTGAATATAAGCATAAACTAATAGAAGTAAAAAAAATGTATGATAAAGAAAACTTCTTTAAATTTGAACAAGAAATAAAATAATAAAATGAGGGCTATCTTAAGGGAATAGTTCTCATTTTTTGTGATATAATTTAGAAAGAAAATTATATAGAAAGAGGAGTTCTTATGAAAAAAGAATTATTAAGAAGTTTACCAAAAATGGATAAACTTTTAGAAGAAGAATACATAAAAAATTATATAGAGCAGTTTGGTAGAGAAAATATAGTAAAAGAATTAAGAAAAATCATTGAAAGCTTTAGAAAAGCTATTTTAAATGATGAAATACATAATGAAATAAAGATAAATGAAGTTTTTAAAATTCTAGATATTAAATTAAAAGAAAATTATACTGGAAGTCTTCAAAATGTTGTAAATGGAACTGGAGTTATTATACATACAAATTTAGGACGTTCTTTATTAAGTAAAAAGGCACTAGACAATATTATTAAGGTAAGTACTAATTATAATAACTTAGAATATGATATAGATTCAGGAAAACGTGGATCTAGGTATAACCATATAGAAAAACTTTTAACTCATTTAACTGGTGCAGAAGGAGCATTAGTTGTAAATAATAATGCAGCTGCAGTTCTTTTGGTTTTATCTGAAATAGCAAAAGGAAAAGAAAGTATAGTATCAAGAGGAGAGCTTGTAGAAATTGGTGGTTCATTTAGAATTCCAGATGTAATGGAAATGTCAGGGTCAAAGCTTAAAGAAGTCGGGACCACTAATAGAACCCATTTATTTGATTATGAAAAAGCTATATCAGAAGAAACGGGAGCACTAGTTAAAATACATAGTTCAAATTTTAAAATTATTGGATATACAAGCGAAGTATCTTCAAAAGAAATTGCAAAGCTAGGAGAAAAACATAATATTCCCACCATTGAAGACTTAGGAAGTGGTGCTTTAGTAAACTTAGAAAGATTTAAAATTTCAGAGAAAACAGTAGAAAGTGTTGTTCAAGATGGAATAGATATTATTACATTTTCTGGAGATAAACTTTTAGGGGGGCCACAAGCTGGAATAATCGTAGGAAAAAAAGAATACATAGAAAGAATTAAAAAAAATCAATTACTTAGAGCATTAAGAGTTGATAAATTTACCCTTGCAGCATTAGAAGGAACTTTATTAGATTATTTAAATGAAGAAAATGCATATAAACATATTCCAACTTTAAATATGATAAATAAAGATATTTTGGAGCTAGAGGATAAAGGAAAAGAGTTTATAAATAAATTAAAAAAGGTATCATCAAAATTAAAGATAGAATTAATTAAAGATGAAGACTATGTAGGGGGAGGAACACTTCCAACATATATATTAGATGGATGGAGCTTAGAATTTAAAAGTGAACTTTTAACTGCAAATGATTTAGATAAAATTTTTAGAGCAAATGAATATCCTATTGTTGGTAGAATTAAAAATGATAGATATAGATTAAGTTTAAGAACATTGAAATTAGAAGATATAGATATAATAGAAGAATCGATTAAAAAGTTGTAGAAAGAAGGCTTTATTAGTGAAACATATAGTAATAGGAACATCAGGACATATAGATCATGGAAAAACATCGTTAATAAAAAGTTTGACTGGAGTAGATACAGATAGCTTAAAAGAAGAAAAGCTAAGAGGAATAACTATAAATAATGGTTATACAAATTTAACATTAAGTAATGGTATAAATGCTGGAATTATAGATGTTCCAGGACATGAGAAATTTGTAAAAAA
>NZ_JBOFRG010000098.1:0-8951 GCF_051650885.1 Clostridium sp. | reverse complement strand
ACTAATAGCATTTTATGCATTGAAAAAAGCAAAGGAGCTTCCCTTTGGTAAAAAAGGTAATAGGAAAATTTTAATTTTAAGAGCTATTTGTGGAACATTATCGGTATGGACTAGCTACTATGCTATTTCAAATATGCTTATTGCAAATGCAACTGTATTAACTAAACTAAGTCCTATTATAACAATAGTTTTTGCAAGTATATTCTTAAAAGAAGAAATAAAGAAGGTTCATATAATTGCCTTTATAATAGCTTTTATAGGAGTAATTTTTATTGTACACCCCACAAGTGGACATTATGATATAATTCCATCCTTAATGGCTATAGGCTCAGCATTTTTAGCAGCAGGAGTAGCAACAAGTTTGAGAATTTTGCGAAAGAAAGAATCTGCAAATACAATTGTCTTCTTTTATGCATTTTTTTCAATGGTAAGTTCAATTCCATTGATGCTTATTCATTTTAAAATGCCTACTATAAGTGAATTTATAATATTATTATTATCTGGGTTATCATCTACAGTAACGCAATTTTCAATAACAAAGGCTTATAAATATGCAAAAGCAAACCAGATTTCAATTTATAATTATTCAAGTATAATTTTTATAACAATCCTTGGATATTTAGCTTGGGGAACTATTCCAAATGAAAACTCATTTTTAGGATATATATTAATAGTCCTTGGAGCTTTGATAATATTTTTAATTAAGAGTAAAGAGTAATATTGAATAGATAATAAATATAAAATATAATAAAAGGAAAAGGGGAGTGAGAATTAATGAAAAAATTATTGGTTGTAGTAGACTATCAAAAGGATTTTGTTGATGGTAGTGCAGGATTTTTAAAAGCTAAAGAATTAGAAGAGGGAATTTTTCAGAAAATAAATGAATATTTAGAAAAAGGACAAAGAGTTTTATGTACATTAGATACTCACGGTAAAGAGTATTTAGAAACACGTGAAGGGAAAAATTTTAATATAATTCACTGTATTAAAAATACTGAGGGGCATAAGTTATATGGTAAATTATCAAAACTTAAAAAAGAAAATATATTTTTCTTAGAAAAAAAAGCCTTTGGAATATCCCCAGAAAGCTTATGTGAAATAAAGAAAGATTTTGGACATATTGATGTAATTGAAATAGTGGGTATTGTTACAAATATGTGTGTAATAAGTAATGCAATTATGTTTCAAAATGCTTATACAAATAGCGAAATAATTATAGATGCAAGTCTTTGTGCAAGCTTTGATGAAGATATGCATAATAAGGCTTTAGATGTTTTAGAAGGAATACATTTTAAGGTTATAAATAGATAAAAGGTAGTCATTAGACTACCTTTTTAAAATTCTATTTTTCTTTAACAGTAACACCGTTGTTTCTAGCATTATCTAAAGCTTCAACTTTTCTTCTAACTTCTAATGATTTCTCAATTACAGTATCTAAGAAAGCAGAAACTTCGATTCCAGCAGTTTTTAAACTTACAGGATATAATGAGTTTTTAGTCATTCCTGGTAATGTATTAACCTCTAATACATAAGGAACACCATCTTTAACTAACATATCAACTCTAGTATAAACACTAGTTTTTAATGCATAGTAAGTTGCAACAGCCATTTTTTCAACTTCTTCATGTAATTCTTTAGGAAGTTCTACTGTATATCTGTCTGAACCTTCAGCAGTATATTTTGATTGATAATCAAAGAATTCACCTTTAGGATCGATTTGAATAACAGGTAACATTTTACCATCAACAACAGGACAAGTAATCTCAGTTGCACCTGGTATAAATTTCTCTATCATTATTTCTTCATCCCAAAGAAGTCCTTCTCTAACAGCTTCTTCAACATCTTCTTTTTTCTTAACGATGAAAGTAGCAACACTTCCTCCACCACTTACTGGTTTAACCATAACAGGGTAACCATATTCTTCGATTTTATCATAGTTTATATCTTCAATAGACTTAACTACAAACCAATCAGCAGTTCTGATGTTGTTATATCTTAAAATTTGTTTACAGATATCTTTATCAACACCAATAGCACCAGCTATAACTCCACATCCTGAGTAAGGGATTCCACAAGTTTCAAGAACAGCTTGAACTCTACCATCTTCTCCAAATTTTCCGTGAAGCATTAAAAGAGCAAAGTCTAATCCTTTAACTTTTTCAAATACATCTTCCTTACTATCTATTACTACTGGAATAACCTCATATTTAGATTTATCTAAATGTTCTATAACATTATTTCCACTATCTAAAGAAACTTCTCTTTCTGAAGAAATTCCTCCCATAAGTACACCAACTTTTAACATGTAACTTACCTCCAAGCAATTTTTTTTTAAATTTCTTATATATTATAACAATAAAACGCCAAAAAGTATTGCAAAAAAGTTAAAAATTCATAAAAAAAATAATTTTTTTTAGTTTTTTAACAAATTAAAAAGAAAACCAAAAGGCAAGTTCTCTAAAAAGTTTTATTTTAATGAGTAATTACCATTATAACTTGCTTTATTAAAATAAGAATTAAAATTATTTTAAATGCATGAGAAATTAAAGAATTACTCGCTTTTTTATTGAAATGTGTACCAATTTTAGAACCAATTAAAGCACCTGGAATCATAAATAAAGCGTAGCTTAAATTATTATATCCTCTAAAGTAATAATTACTTACTGTAACAAAAGTGCTTATGAAAATAAGACTTAAAGTTGTGGCAGAAGCTTGCTTTTGATCAAATCCATAGAGAATCAAAAGAACTGGTATAAGCATAATTGCACCACCTAATCCAAAAAGCCCTGAAATTGTTCCAATAATTAATCCAACAATGGGTTTTGTCCAGTTTGGTAAAATTATTTTTGGTAATTTTTTTTCTAAAAACATAAAAACTATCAAAATGAATAATAAGAATATAAAAAATAAATTAAATGTAGGAATACCAATATGACTGTTAATTGCAACACCAATAGATGCTCCCGGAATTATTCCAATTGCAATAAAAAGAGCTGTTTTAAAATCACCAAGTTTTCTTTTTCGATAAATAAAAGTAGATAATAATGTCATACAAAGCATTGTTAAATCTGTATTTATAGAAATTAATTCCTTGTTTACACCTAAAGAAAGTAGTAATGGAATTATAATTATATCCCCACCAAGCCCTACGAAACTACCTATAGAGCAAGCAAATAATGAAACTAAAAAATAATACATATGAATCTCCTTGAAATTTTTAATTAAATAAATACTAATAATATTATACTCTTAAAAATAGAAAAGAAATGTAAGCAATTTGTTAAATAAGAATCATTTGCATATAGAAATTTGAAATCAGACTAAAATGGTAGTATTATATTTATAGAATAATATACAAGGATAAGGTGATCAAAATGGATTTAAACTTAACAACATATAAATTAGGGAAATTATTAAAAGATATTACGGAAACCTATGATACTACGTTAATGACTAAAACAAAGGTATCTGGAGGATTTATAACTATGTTTGGTGAAGCAAGTATAGGAAAAATTCCTGAAAATGCATTAAGCTTTACTAAAGGAAATAATATTATAGATATTAAAATAAAAACTGCTGAAAATGAACTTGCAACATTAAAAGTTACAGGAATGCAAGGTGGTTTTGATATAAAAATATCTGAAACAAGATACAAAGAGATATGTAAAGGAAAATTTTCAGATGAAATAAAAATAAATAAAAATGAAAGTAAATTAAAAATTGGAGAAGACATTATATTTACAATAAAAGCTCCTGTTGATGAATTGAAAAAGTTTTTATAGGCTATTGAGATTGAAAAAGAACCAACTAAGTTGGTTCCTTTTTTTCTTAATTACAATCAAAGTCTGAACAAAAAGTCTCATTATAAACTTTTGGTGTAGTTGTAGCTTCAACAGATATAGAGTCTAATGAACAAATTTTATTTTTATTATGTGAACATGTTTCAGCAGCACAAACAAGTGCTGGTTCATTACTATATGAATTTGTGCAACTAGTTAAATCTCCATAATTTTTTCTGTCTAAAAATGCACCACAACAAGTTGCAGTACTTTCATTAGCTAATGCACCACCAATATCAACTCTATTTGCATTACAATTACCACTACAGTTATGAGAACAGTTATCTACGCTACAATTTATTTTTCCCATATAATCATCTCCTTATTTAAAATATCTGTCTAATAAACCTTTAAATGCTTTCCCATGACGTGCTTCGTCTTTACACATTTCATGAACAGTATCGTGTATAGCATCAAGATTATTTTGTTTTGCAAGCAATGCTAATTTTTTCTTTCCTTCACAAGCACCATATTCTGCCTCAACACGAGCTTGAAGATTTGCTTTAGTATCAGCAACAACAACCTCCCCTAAAATTTCAGCAAACTTAGCTGCATGTTCAGCTTCCTCAAATGCTATTCTTTTATAAGCTTCAGCAACTTCAGGATAACCCTCTCTATCAGCATTTCTTGACATAGCTAAATACATTCCAACTTCAGTACATTCACCAGTGAAATTTGCTCTTAAGCCTTCAATAATTTCACTATCAACTCCTTCAGTAATAGCTATTTTATGTTCATCTGCCCAAGTCATATTATCTGACATTTCTTCAAATTTATCAGCACCTACTTTACATACAGGGCAAATATCGGGTGGGGTAGCTCCTTCATGAATATATCCACAAACAGTACATACAAATTTTTTCATAAAAATTCTCCTTTAACTATTTTTTATACAAAAATAGTTTGTGCTAAAAAATAATTTTTATAACAGTAAAATTTAAAAGGTATTATATAAATAAAAAATATATTATAATAGAAACTAGATTTTTAAAAATTAGGAGGGAAAAATGAATAGAGACTTTGTAATGGCATTTAGTTGTGGTAAAGATAGTACAATTGCATTGTATGAATTAATTCAAAAAGGATATAATCCTAAATGTTTATTAGTTACTACACCAAATGGTACAGCATCTTGGTTTCATGGAGTAAATAAAGATTTGATTTTACAAATATCAAAATCTTTAGACATTGATGTTTATTTTCTTAAATGCAATATGGAGACATATACTGATGATTTTGTAAAGGGGCTAAAAAAGATTAAAGAAATTTATGATGTATCATTCTGTGGATTTGGAGATATCGATATTAAACTTCATAGACACTGGGATGAGGAAGTGTCAGAGAAATCTGGATTAAAATGTATTTTACCTCTTTGGAATAGAAATAGAGAAGAAGTAGTGAGTACATTTTTAAATTTAGGATTTAAATGTATTATAAAAAAATTAGATATATCAAAATTGAATGAATCTTATTTAGGAAAAACTTTAGATTTTGAAACAATTGAAAATTTTAAAAAAGACGGCATTGATGTTTGTGGCGAAAATGGGGAATATCATACATTTGTATTTGATGGACCATTATTTAAAGAAAAGATATCTTTTGATATAGGACAAGTTATTAGAACTCCAAAGTGCTCGACAATCGAGATATTTTAAAATTCTCTATGAAACTAGACAAATGAAGAATTTTAAAATATAATTTATGGTATAATAAATTATATATAACAAGAAATAGAATATTTACTATGAAGTTAAAAATATATCTATTATAGTCATAAAAAATATTTGAAAGAAGGTATTATTAATCATGGAAAATATGAAAGTATTTAACAAAAAAATTCATTGGGATGGATTAAACTTATCTTGCGTTATGGAAAGATATTTAGATACAAACAATGTTGCATTAGAATTATATGATGAGTATGGAGAGTTTTACGAGTGTGTTACACTTGACTATAGAGAGAGCCTACCAAAGATTAATAATGCAATAATAAACAATAGAGAACAGTATGAAGGAATTTTAAATGTTTTAACAGCTGGAAATATTGTAAGAGTAATCGGAAAAATAGATGTAAAAATGATCATGAGAGACTTAGTTGTAGTAAACAGTAGAGCATTCTTAGAAGTATCAGAAGATGATTTCTTAGAGTTTGCTAAAAGTACATACAATGATTTAAATGAATTTTTAGCTCTATCTAATGAAGAGGTAGTTGAAGAAACAGTTGAGGAAGTGGATATTTTATCTGAAGATGATGATGACGCTGAATTAATGGGAAAACTAGAAGAAATTTTAGATTTAGAATAGTCTAAATCAAAAAGCTATAAAAGAAATATATTTCTTTTATAGCTTTTTTCATTTTTAAAAATTCATATTAAAAAAATATGAATTTTTTTTTAATACATGCTATAATAAAATGAACTAAAGATAAAAATTAAAAATAAGATTGGAGAGAATTTATGAAAAAAGACAAAAAAACTTTTAACTCGACAAAAATACGGTTTGGTATTTTTGTAATAATAATAGGAATTGCATTATTTGTTCTATTTGAAAATAGACATATTATTATGAATATAAAAATAGAAGAAGTATTAACATTTATAGAGAAAAAAGGAACTTTTGCAGCACTTATCTATTTAGGGATATATGTTGTTAAACCATTCTTTTTAGTTATTCCAACAAATATAATTGCAATTGCAGGCGGTTTAATGTTTGGTCCAATAAAAGGTTTTATTTTAACGATGATAGGATTTTTTATTGCAGGGACTATTGCCTTTTTTATATCAAGAATTTTAGGAAGGGATTTTGTTGAAGGTCTTTTAGGTGGAAAAATGCTTAAGTTAGATGAGAATTTAGAGGAAAATGGGTTTAAAATTTTATTTCTATTAAGATTACCACCAATATTACCATATGATCCATTAAGTTATGCCTGTGGATTTACAAAAGTAAGTTACAAACATTTTATTCTTGCATCGTTATTAGGTGTTATGCCAGAAACATTATGTTATTCAATATTAGGGAAAAATATGGACAGGCCTTTTTCACCTGAGTTTATTATTCCAATAGTTCTTTTAGTTATTGGCTTAATATTTTCAAAAAAAATTATGGATAAAAAAAATAAATATAAAGAAACTAATAAAGAAGGTTAAAATGAAAATTTTAACCTTCTTCATTTTTTTGTAGCATTTTAGTAATTGTAATGCTTTCAAAAAATAGTATAATAAATTTATAATAAAAAAATACTAAATTTATATTTAATTAGGAGGGAAAAATGAATAGAGATATACGCGAGTTAAGAGAAAAATTAATGAATGCCTTATTATGGAGTGAAAACTCAAGTACTTTAAAAGAATTAGAAACTAAAGCTATAGAGGAAGAAATTTTTGATGAAGATAATGGAGATGAACTAAATAGAAAATCAAATGAAAGTTTAGGTGTATACATAGATAGATGTAATACTGCTCTTATGAAAAATTTTTCAAGAAAAAAATATGAACTAGTAAAAGGTCTATATACTGAATACAATAGTTTTGGTGATTCAAAGATTGAAATAACTAAAGCAGAGATGCCAAAACAAAGAATAAATAAAAAGAATGTTGCAATTGGAGTTGGTATAACAGCTGCAGTTGTTGGAATAGCTGGGTTATTTACTAAAATAAGAAAAAAATAAGAATTAGACCTTAAATATTAAAAAATATTTAAGGTCTAATTTTATAGCAAAATATGTTAAAATGAACTTGTATATAATTAAGGGAGGGTATTTATGGATAATTTAACGTTAAAAGACGAACTACTAAAAAATATAAGTAGTAAAATAACCTTTTTAGAGAATAAGATTCAATATTTAATAGATGAAAATGTAGAACTAAAGAAGAATCTAGACATAATGCAAACAAGTGAAGTGAAATTAGATAAAATAATAAATCTTTTAGATACTAAAAAAGATTTAGATAATCTAAAAGAGAATTCAGTAAATTTAGAAAAAAGCTTTGAAGAAAATATTAGCATAGAGAAAAAAACAATTAAAGCTAATGAAGAAGCTATTTTAACTGAAAAAAGTTTAATCGAAGAGGGGCGCTATTATTTAGAAAGATATTTAAATAAAGATGATTTGACTATAGCCTTGGATTATTTAGGTGAAGCATCAGATAATGGTGATATCGAAGCCTCTTATTTACTAGGTGATATTTATTATAAGGATAAAATTATCGATGACATAGATTTAGCAATAGAATATTATAAACGTGCTGCATATGGGAAAAATGCTCTAGCAACAGAAAAGCTTATTGAAATCTATTTAAATAAGGCTGAAAAAGAAGAATATATATACTATTATCTGCTAGGCGATATTTACTTCAATGGAGAATTAATAGAGATAGATGAAGATAAGTATATGAAATACTATGTTTTAGCCGCAGAAAATGGTGTTAATGAAAGTATAAACAAACTACTAAAGATTTATAAGCAATTATCTGCAAATGGTGATAATGAAGCAACCTTTCTTTTAGGAGAAATTTATAATTTTGGTGAATGGGTTGAAAGAGATGAACATGAAGCCTTTTACTGGTTTGATAAAGCTTGTGGCTTAGGAAATGATACAGCTAGAGTAAAGTGTGCTGAAATAGCTCTTGAAATAGCAGATGGTTTATTTGTTGAGGAAGAGATTAAATGTATTGAATGGTATAATATCTCATCTAACAATGGGAATAGGGAAGCTCAGTATAAACTAGCACAATTATTTGAAAAAGGAATTATTGTTGAAAAAGATGAGGAAAGAGCTCGTAATTTATATATTAAATCATCAGAAAATGGATATATTAAAGCTATAACTAAGGTTAAAATTATAAATCCAGTAAAAGAACTATTTACTAAAGAATAATATAAAATAAGTCTAGTTTTGATTTCTATCATAACTAGACTTACTTTTATATAGTATTTTTTCTCATAATATAAGCGTATACTGGAATCCCACACATAATTAATATAAATCCATATAGTACTGTGGTTGCACCAGAAGCATAGATTGCTAAAATACAAAAAATAAATGCTATACTTGGACGAATTAGTAATAATATTTTTTTAAAAAGAGATTTATTTTTAAAATCTATTACCAAA
>NZ_JBOFRG010000097.1:0-1574 GCF_051650885.1 Clostridium sp. | reverse complement strand
AAGATAAAGCCTAATTTAATGCAAAAAGAAGCTTTAATAAATCTAGAAAGATTAAGGCTACATGGTGGAGAAAGAGGAATTGTAGTTGCAGCAACAGGAACTGGTAAAACATATATGTCAGCTTTTGATGTCCAAAAGTTTAATCCTAAGAAGATGTTATTTATAGTACATAGAGAAGATATTTTAAGAAAGGCAATAAAGGATTTTAAAAAGGTTATGCCGAGCATAGAAAGTGGGCTTTTTACAGGGAATGTAAAGGAAAGAGAAAAGAGATTTTTATTTTCTACTATTCAAAGTATAGCCTCTCATTATGAAAGCTTCAGTAGAGATGAGTTTGATTACATAGTTATAGATGAAGCACATCATAGTCCATCTAAAACTTATAAAGAGGTAATAGAATATTTTAAGCCAAAGTTTTTACTTGGAATGACAGCAACTCCTGAAAGAACAGAAGGATTAGATGTGTTTAAAATATTTCATAATAATATAGTTTTAGATGTTAGATTAAATGAAGCCTTAGAAAAAGAGCTGGTAGTTCCTTTTCACTATTTTGGAATAACTGATATAGATTTAGTAGATTATACAGGGATAGATATAAATGATACAAAAAAGGTATCTAGAATTTTAAAGATAGGTGAAAGAGTAGATTTTATAATAGAAAAGATGGATTTCTATGGCTTTCATGGAGAAAAGAGAAAGTGCATAGGCTTTTGTGCAAGTATTGACCATGCAAAATACATGGAAGAGGAATTCAATAAAAGAGGAATTAAAAGTGTCGCTTTAGTGGGGACAGATTCTATAAATAAAAGAAAAGCAGAAATTGAAAATTTAGAAGATGATAATAATCCTTTAGAGGTTATATTCACAGTTGACCTTTTTAATGAAGGAGTGGATATTCCATCTACAAATTTAGTTTTAATGCTTAGACCAACAGAGTCATCAATAATTTTTATACAACAACTTGGAAGAGGTCTTAGAAAGCATAAAGATAAGGATTTTCTAACTGTATTAGACTTTATAGGTAATTACAATAAAGCATTTCAAATAGCAATAGCTTTAAACGGTAGTGATTATAATAAGGCTACTCTTAAAAAAGCCATAGAAACTGATTTTCTTAAAATAAAGGGATGTACTAATATTCAAATGGATGAAATAGCAAAGGAAAGAATATTAGAACAGATAAATAAAGAAAATTTCAATGGAATGAAGTATTTAAGAGAAGAGTACAATGAGTTTAAAAAATTAAATGGTGGGAAAATAGTAAATAGTTTAGTTTCTTATACATTGTTTGAAGGAGCTATAAATCCAATTAAATTTATAAGAGGAACTTCAAATAAAACATATCTTCATTTCTTAGAAAAAGTGGAAAAAGATTTTGAAGATAGTAAACTTTTAAAAAATGAAAAGTTTAAATTATTGCTAAGAGATATAACAGGAAAATTGCCACTTAAAAGACCTTTTGAATATATCATTCTTAAATATCTAATAGAAAATAAAACTGCAACAAAAGAAATATTGAAAAATGAAATAGAAAAAAAGATAGAGTTTATAGATGAAGAGACTTTAAATTATAC
>NZ_JBOFRG010000096.1:0-5760 GCF_051650885.1 Clostridium sp. | reverse complement strand
CCGTGTGAGAAGTTATGTCTTGAAGCATTCATTCCTGCCTCTATAACCTTAGTTAATATCTCATCACTTTCACTCGCTGGTCCTACTGTACAAATCATTTTAGTTTTTCTCATTACAAATAACACTCCCTCTAGTTGTATTAAACCCAAAATTTAATATATTAAAATCTATTTAATTAATGATTACTTAGATAATATTTTTGCTATTTCATATAAATCTTCATCAAATTTTCTTTCTATAGCAAGAGCCTCATCGATATCCATATCAACGATTTTATTATCTACTGAACCAATAACTCTTGATGTTTTACCTTCTAATAGTACATCTACAGCTTTAGCTCCCATTCTTGAAGCTAACATTCTATCAAATGCACTTGGACTTCCACCTCTTTGGATGTGTCCTAAAACAGTAGCTCTAGTTTCGATTCCTGTAACGTCCTCTACTTCTTCAGCTAACTTAAATGCTCCACCAACACCTTCTGCAAGGATGATTAAGTTGTGCATTTTTCCTTTTAATTTTCCTTCTAATATAGTTTTGCAAAGCTCATCTTTGTCAAAGCCTTTTTCTGGCGTAATTATCGCCTCAGCTCCTCCATCAATACCTGCATGTAAAGCTATATCTCCACAGTTTCTACCCATAACTTCTACAATTGAAACTCTCTCATGTGAAGTTGAAGTATCTCTTATTTTATTTATCGCATCTAAAACAGTGTTTAGAGTTGTATCAAATCCTATTGTATAGTCTGTGTAAGCTAAATCATTATCTATAGTACCAGGTAGTCCTACAGTTTTAACTCCAAGCTTTGATAAAAGCTTAGCTCCTGTAAATGAACCATCTCCTCCAATTACTACTAATGCATCTATTCCGTAAGCCTTTAATATTTTAACGGCTTTCTTTCTTACTTCTTCTTGCTTGAACTCTGGACATCTAGCTGTTCTAAGGATAGTTCCTCCTCTTTGAATTATATCTGAAACAGAAGTTCTATTCATTGGGAATAACTCACCATTAATTAATCCACTGTATCCTCTGTGAACTCCCATAACTTCTAGTCCTGCAGATAAAGCAGTTCTTACTACCGCTCTTATAGCAGCGTTCATTCCTGGTGCATCTCCACCACTTGTTAAAATAGCTATCTTTTTCATCTTTACTCCTCCTTATATTACCACCGGGACTTTTAATGACCCATAGGTAATAAAACTTCCCACATTTACATGACCGTCTATAATTGTACATAAAATTCTTAAATTTATCAATTATATTATGCATCTTTTTAATTTTATCTTTTTAAAGATGCTTTCTTAGATACTATTCACAAAACTATTATACCCTAATAAAAATCTATTTATATGAATATTCAAGTTTTTTAAGAATTTAATTTTTGTAAAATTTTTCATTTACAAATTCAATAATTATTTGATCATTTCTTAAACACATATTATACATTATAAAGTTTTTTTAATATTTTTTCAAACTTTATACATAATTTAAAGTATAAA
Source organism: Clostridium sp. (assembly GCF_051650885.1). Taxonomy (GTDB): domain Bacteria; phylum Bacillota; class Clostridia; order Clostridiales; family Clostridiaceae; genus Clostridium. The sequence continues at coordinate 4,264 of NZ_JBOFRG010000096.1, read as the reverse complement.
AGAATTTCTCTACATCTTTTGCTATGCCTTTATTATCGCCTTTTTTTCGACAAATATCAAGAATATTTTTATTAATTTTCTGTATTTTTTGACAATTCTAATAACACTAACCTATTCCTTCTTATATAAGAAAAAAAAGTAGATTTGATAATAAAACCAAATCTACCTCTTCTACTCTTCCACTATTTTAATATTTTCCTCTAAATATTTCTCTTTTAGTAAGCTAATAACATCACTTTCTAAGTTAATCCAAAGGCTTCTGTTTGCTCTATAGCTTTTTCTATCCTTCGCATCAAAAATGTATACTGGTGTTTCACCTCTAAACTCTTCACTTAAATTTTTAAGTTCTAAATTTATCTTTTTAACTTCAGCTATATTTTCAGCCTTAATATATACTTTATTACTATCTACTTTTTCTAACGGATCAATTTTTTCACAGATAAGCTTAGGCATTTCATCTTCTTTTATACTTAATCTTCCTCTTATTAAAACCAATCCATCTAAATGAATATTATCCCTTATTCTATCTAAAGTTTTTGGGAATACAATAATCTCTATTTCACCAGTTAAATCCTCAAGCTTCAAGAAAGCCATTAAAGTATTATTTCTAGTTACCTTTTGATTAACCTCAGTTAAAATCCCTCCAAGTATAACAGTTTGATTATCCTTAACCTTTATACTATTTAAAAGTTCATCATCTGAAATACCCTTCTCAACCTCTTCTTGCAGTATCTTATGAGAATCATAGATACTTTGGATATCAATAGATGTTTGAAGCTTTATGCTCTTCTCATACTCATCTAACGGATGGCCTGAAAGATAAAGCCCTGTCATTTCCTTCTCCATACTTAAAAGGTTTCTCTTATTAAACTCATTTATGTTAGGATAAGAAACTTCTGGAATACTCTCACTTTCCTCAAGTCCACCAAAAAGATTTATCTGTCCATCAATATTTCTCTTCTTCTCATTAGAAACACCATCCATAAGCTTCTCAAAAACGCCAAGCATCTTAGACCTATAAACATTAAACTCATCCATCGCTCCAGCCTTAATCAAGCTTTCCACAGCCCTCTTATTTATAGCACTTAAATCAACCTTATTTACAAAATCCATTAAAGATGTATAATCACCCTTAGCTTCCCTGCTTCTAACAATATTCTCACAAACATTAACCCCTACATTCCTCACTGCTCCAAGACCAAAAATAATTCTGTCCCCATCAACAGTAAACCTTGTATGACTTAAATTAACTGTAGGTCTAACAACCTGTATTCCTTCACTCTCTGCAAACTTAATATAATGCGCAACCTTCTCACTAATACCCATAACAGAATTAAGCATCGCTGCAATCATCTCTACAGGGTAATATCTCATCAGATAGGCTGTCTGATAGCCAACGATTCCATAGGCTGCGGCATGACTTTTATTGACATTAATTGTTAATTATTGAAGTATTTACCTCCAACTTCTTTATATCTCTATAAAGATCGGACTATATCATCATCATTTAGATGTGAGGCACTCGTGGATATTTCACCATATACAACTACTTAGGCTACTTTATCTAGTCTCTGAACCTTCATCCTATTTCTAGGACACTTGGCTGCGGATTAACCAATCCTTAAACTTTTTACTATTCCTTAAATAATTACTTTAAGCCCTACATTTATTACTAAATATAGTTAGTATCCAAGGCTCTAAGGTCTTTCCCGCAATTCACCTCATTTTCTTTATCTTCGATAAAGGCACTCAATATTTGATTCCATTTCTTATATTTTCTTTCCATATAAATATTGCTATCTTTGTATAAAAAATTATAGATATATTTTAAATCATACTTTGCTCTACAAACTACTCTCTTGATTTCTTTTGTTTTCGTATCTAGTATCTTATAATATTTAACATTCATTTTACGTATCAATTCTAATAGAAATTTTTCTGTTCCTAACATCTCAAAACTATATTTTTTATATACATACTTCTTAATTTCTCCATTCGCTAATGTATGATATGAACAATTATGTGACTGTATAATTGTTCCATCCCCATCAAAATATCCTCTTATGAAATGTCTTATAAGTTCACCATTTATTATAGGAACTTCTTCCATAGTAAGTGATTTATTAGGGTATAATCCTATTCGTCTTAAATCACTTGCCATTATTTCACTTGAAAAATTCAGTATATATCCATCTTTTGAATTTTCAAATCCTCCTTTTCCTCCTATTCTAATTTCACCACTAAATTCAATAGCTTCTGATATTTTTTCTATAATATCCTTATCTATAGATGTAATAACAACGTTGTTATACTTTTCATCTCCTACAAATCCATCTGCATAGATGTATCCAAGTATATATGCTACTTCCTCACTATCTATTTCATTAAAAAATTTTTCATTTAATACGTATCTATTCTTTCTTCTAGTTTTTATATTACTCTCTCTTAAAACTCTACTTATACTTCTCTTCGAAAAATTTAATTCATTTGCTATTTCACCAAAAGATCTATCTTTAAATTTATAATAATACTCTATAATTTGTTCTTTATCTTGTTTATCTAATTGTCTATAATTTTTATACATATCTTCACCTCTTTGTATATATTTTCCTTAATACTGCTTATATATACAAAGTTTTAGAATCATAAATCACATCACGAATGCATAGGACGCAAAGTCCATCATCATATCATATATCTTATTTGCAGCCTCTTCTGAAATACCATTTCTTAAACAACCTGGTACTTCAACATTTCCATCCTTATCCACTATTCCATGAATAAAGTTCTTCCTTTCTTCCTCCATGACCTTGTGTTTCTTCTTAGACATTGCTCTTCTAACAAGGTCACTTCTTCCCATAGAATATCCAGCTAATTTTCTAACAATTTCCATAACTTGTTATAGTGATAGGTAAGCTACCGCTTCATCATTACTGCTAAGCCTCGCTTTTCCCCCACTTCACACCGTACATGAAACTTTCACTTCATACGGCGTTCCATCAACTTTGTATAATTACTTCTTAAAAGTTGACTATGCCCCTTCGCTCTGTGAGTATTACCTCACTTCATCACTACTACAGGCTGCTGCCCTACATATTCAATAATCATTTCCTATTATTTAGAATTTCCTTCTTACGTAGTTCACTTGTTCCATTTATTCTAGCTCTACATACTTCCTTAGATTCTATCTACATTCCGCTAATAGCAATTTCATTGCATCTAATTTATTAGATATAACATTGTAACCAAGATACTTTGTTATTATTAGAATATGAGTTCTTTTTCCTCATGATAATGGTTTTCGAAACTTAAGATAATTCCTATTCGTAATCATAGAAGTTTTATAGCCACCCCATTACTTCTCTAACCGCTTCTCAGGTCTAATTTTCATGGACTTTACCGTGCTCTATACATTAACTTGCATAACGGAGTTTTAGTGAAGCTTTCGCTTTCAAATAAATAGTTAGATTTACATCCTCCAATTTTGTAGCTTATTTCTAAACCTTTTATATTTGGAAACAAGTCGCACCTTGATAAACCATTACTCCATAAGTAACATTCAGGATATCTTCCAATTCTGGTGTTGCATATGTTACTTTCTCTGGATTTCTTTTTCTTTCTATATAGTTTGGTATTTCTGCCATTGGACCTGGTCTATATAAAGATATTCCGGCTATGATGTCCTCTAAGCAATCTGGCTTTAATTCCTTCATGAAAGATACCATCCCAGCAGATTCTAATTGGAATACTCCTGCTGTTTTACCTTCTCCAATCATTTTATAAACTTCTTTGTCCTCTGTATCTATCTTATCTAAATCTAGCTTTATACCTCTATTGTACTCAATCATTTTTACAGCATCACTCATTACAGTTAGAGTTCTTAAGCCAAGGAAATCCATTTTTAATAACCCAAGCTCCTCTAATGTATTCATACCAAATTGAGTAACTATCATTTCATCATTTCTTTGTAGTGGCACATACTCCACTAATGGTTTTGATGCTATAACAACTCCCGCTGCATGTGTTGATGAATGCCTTGGAAGCCCTTCTAAGTTTTTACTAACATCAATTAAGTTTTTCACTCTCTCTTCTGAATCATATACAGCCTTAAGCTCTGGATTAAAGTCCAATGCCTTCTCTATTGTTATTCCAAGCATAGTTGGAATCATCTTAGCAATTCTATCAACCTCTGCATAAGCATAATTCATAGCCCTACCAACATCTCTTATACAGGCTCTTGCTGCCATTGTTCCAAAAGTAATTA
>NZ_JBOFRG010000095.1:0-1669 GCF_051650885.1 Clostridium sp. | reverse complement strand
AATATTTATAATCTAAAACATAAATTATATAATCTGTTTTTTTAATTTGTCTTTCAAAAACATCCTCAATAATTTTTCTATCAACACCAAGTCCTGACATTTCATTGTATCCTGGTGTATCAACTAATTTAAATCCTATATCACATAAGTCATTTTCTATAGCTTCAATATTTGTTTTCAAAGAATATTTAAAAAGCTTTTCTTCCTTATTTTCACGACTCATTCTTATTTCATTATGAAAATCTTCTGAAATATTCTCTGTACTAATTTTCGTTATTTCTCCATCATCATATATTTTCTCTAAAGAAAACTCTATTTTACTATCCACTATTTCAGTTGTTGTTAATGTACATGCTGCATTCTCACTTGGCATTAAATCTTTTCCTAATATACTATTTACAAAGGTTGATTTTCCTGCCTTCATAGAACCTATAATAGATACAACATAATCTTTGTTTACAACCTTTTCTTTTATACTTTCTAGTGCTTCTACATCTAATGAAATATTATATCTCTTAAAAATTTCCCTATATTCATCTAGCATCTGAAGCTCTAAGTAGTCAAACTGTTTCATCTCTTTCACCATCTTAGAAGTTTTATTAACTTCATCTCCTATATTTATTATTAATTTTAACACCTTTTTAATTATATTAAATTTTCTCTAAATATACAATAAATATCATTTTTTCTAAAATGGCCTTTATTTATATTTAATTTTCTTTTTTCCCTTATTTTTTGACATCTAAAAAATTCTTTTTTCTTTATTTTTATAAAGTTTTTTCTAAAGCCTTCGATAATTAAAGGCAAATTTTAAAATAATGGGGGATTTTTAAAATGAATTTTTGTAAAAAATGTGGGGATATTTTAGAAAATGGTGTTTGCTCATCATGCACTACTAAATCAACATCTACTACAAGTGCTAATTCTTCTACTGTTATTGAATCTAGTACTAATGCTTTTGAACCTAAAGCAAAAGTAGAAAAGAAGCCTATGAGTCCTAAAACAAAAAAAATAATTATAGCTTCTTGTGTTGGAATATCTTTATGTGCTGTAGCTTTTGTTGGATTTACTATTTATCAAGGTAAGATTCAAGAAAAATATGCAAAAGAAGCTATTGCTCTTGTAAATGATGGTAAATTTGAAGATGCTAATGATATTCTAACTAAATATAAAAAAGAGGATACTTCTGTCTTAGAGCTTAAAGAATTAAATACTTTATACCTTGAAGCAAAAAAAGAATGCGAAGAAGGAAAGCCTTTTAAAATCTATGATTTCAAGCAGCGTATTCTTAAAAGTACCCACAAATCTTCCTACATAGATGAAGTTGCTAAATTAGAGCTATTATCAAAAAAAGTACTTGCTATAAATAATTTAAAAAATATTGATGAGCTTATATCTGATGGTCGTATAGATACCGCAAAATATATAGTAGATACCTGTGAAAATTATGATTTAACAGAAGAAGAAAAAGCTAAATACACTGAAGCTAATGCTAAAATAACTGCTGCTTTAGATAAAATAAAAAAAGAGGAAGATGCTAGAAAAGAGCAAGAAAAAAAGGAAGATTTAAAAACTACTTACTTAAATAGATATAATACCTTAAGTAATGACTATAATGACGCCTTTTACTCTAGTATGTATTCTAAATTTTCAGAAGCTGAAAAAAGTC
>NZ_JBOFRG010000094.1:0-5077 GCF_051650885.1 Clostridium sp. | reverse complement strand
TACTGCTATTGTTTACAAAGGTTGTAAAGTATGGAATAGTGTCTTTAAAAATGCTATTTATGCTACTATCTATATTTCCCTTATTTTCTATAACTACTGTATAAGTTATTACATCACCATATTCTGCATATAACTTATCTACTATCTTTCTTATTTTTATATCTATAAATCCAAGCTTGGTAACTACAGTGTTACTTACAATATAATTTTGTATAGAGTTTACATTAGGAATATCTATTTTATATACTAGATCAAAATTATTTTCTATTTTTTGACTTTCTGGCATAGAGTCTACACTTACTGTATATTCTAAAGTTATTGTCACATCTTTTTTAAGATTTCCTAGAAAAAAAGCTGTTCCTGGCATATATCCTGTACTTATTGTATTATTCACTTTAAAGGTATCTTTTACATAGCTTGTGTTATTAGGTAATGTATCTATCATATATACATTACTTATATCACTGTTAGGCTTTATTACTAACGTATATACTAAATTTTCTAAAACCTTCGAGTTCGCTTTATCTACCATTTTCAAAATGTCCACACTGTCATTTATAGTTGCAGGACTTAAAAATATATCATCAATCGAAAAGTCATTTCCAAAGCCTACTGTTGACATTGTTAAAACTTCAAGCCTTATTTTACTGTTATTTCCTGTATTAAAAATCTGTCCTATCTGCTCCCACTGTCCATATTTTACATTTGTTACTTCTCCATAAAAAAGTTCTGTTTTGAAATCTTCTGCTAATGCTCTAAATCCAATCTTACAAGTGTTTGGAATATCTGTATTCATACAAAGCCATGCACTGGCTAAATAATATCTGTTCTTTAGAACATCAACCTCTTCAAAAAATATTATAATATTTGGATTTCCTCCATTTATACTTATATAAGAGCTCGTTTCATCAAATGTTGTATGATTAGAAAGACTGAACCACTGCCTTGTCTGAATATTTTTCATAAAAAAATCATCAATACCTTGGCTAATCCCTCCTGGAAGATAAGTAAAGCCTGAAGTCATAGAATCTTGATATGGATAACTTGGTGGTACTGTATTTGCCGGTGTTCCATTTGGAAGAGTTCCAAATATTCCATTCCCTGCTTTTTTCAATATATTTTTATCTATAACAACTCCACTTGGGATAGATAACGGGGTATTTTTTATTGTACTATCTAAGAAATCCTTCCCTATTAAATTTGTATTTAAAACACTCACTAAAAGAGTATTTGGACTTAGTGAATCTACAACATTTGTATTTGCAATTGGTGTAGTTATTTTACTATATTCTGGGTCTGTTGGTACTGGTTCTGTCATTACAGTTGCATTAGAAAAATCTGCTACACTTCCTGCTACAGCTACACCTTTTCCACACTCTATTATTTTATAATCTCCTACATCTACATTTGTAAAAGAATATTCTCCATTTGAACCTGTTCTTGTATACATTCCCTTTCCATCACTTACTCTAAAAAGACATATCGGTACATCAACAATAGGTGTAAATCCACCAGGTGACCCAAATCTCGTTCCTGCATGCCTTAAATTTCCACTTATACTTGCCATTTTTTCACCTCTTTCAATAAATACAGTCTCTATTAATTTATGTTCTTCTTCACTTCTTTGCTATTCACACTTCTTTAATATTTAAGTTTAGATATTAAAGAAGTTTAGTAAAATTTTTTTCTACTAAACTCCCTTCTCTTCCCATAATTTAAAAATCAATTTATTTGTACAGAAAATGTAATTGTAAATACTTCTCCCGCCTTTATTGTTCCTATATTTAATCCACTTTGTATATCTTCTGTAGTTAAAACTCCATTTATAAAAGTAGTGTTAGAAAGTAAGCTTGTTCCATTTGGTATTGTGTCTTTAAATTTAACATTTATAGCTTCTGTATTCCCATTATTAGGTAAAACTATTGTGTATACTAAAATATCTCCTGGTTTTGCATACGCACTATTTACTGATTTCTTTATATTTCCAAATTCTGCATACTTCACTACTGTTGCTACTGTATTTGTATCAATATAAAAGCTTACATTTCCATAAGGTGTTGGACTAACATAATAACTTTCTCCATTATTTATAAGTGTATCTCCATTTGGGAGTGAATCTATTCTTACATTAAATGTTATTGTGGATATTTGACCTACTGCTAAGGTTCCATATAAATATCCTGTTGGTGGAAGAACTGTTCCACTTCCTATTGTAATTCCATTTGATTTTAAACTTCCTGTTATAAAGGTTGTCCCTCCCGGAATCGTATCTATAATCCTTACTCCATTTGCAACAGTTGTTCCTAGATTTCTAGTTACTATTGTATAAGTTAATATATCTCCAAGCTTTCCTACAGTTCTATTTACTTCTTTTGAATTACTTACATAATTTCCTATTACTGTTGTTGTTACTATATTTGAATCAAATGTAGTATCAAATATAGATTGTGTAGCACTATCATAATAATTTGTCTGAATACTAGCTCCGTTATCATATCTTAAAATAGTTGTTGATGTGATATTTGCTTTAAATGTTACTGTAAATACTTTTCCTATTGGTAAACTTCCAATACTATATGAATTTGGTGTTATTCCTGGTTTTATCACTCCATCAATTGTAAAAGAATCTGTAACAAAAGTTTCTCCATCTGGTAATGTATCCATAAACATTGATGTTATTCCATCCGTTACGCCTGTATTAACTATAGTCACTGTATAAATCAAAGTTGAACCTTGCGAAGCAGCTATTTTATCTACTTTTTTAACTATATCAGGCTCTGCATAAAATACTGGTGCTCCAACAGCTCTACATCCATCTCCTGCATAGCTAATTGTAGAATTAGATAGTACTGTTCCATAGGCAATCGTTGTATACATCTCATATTTTAATATCTTACTTCCTGTTGGTTGATAAAAATTTCTTTTATCTGCAAATGTAATGCCTGTTACTTGTGCATTAGTACCGCTTATAGGTACATAATAGGATTTTGGTGTTGTTAAGCTTAATACAAACAATTCTGCATAGTTACTATTATTATCTCCAACTATTGCCTGTATCGATGGCACATATGACCAGTCTGCTGATGCAAAAGTTGCGCCCGTATAAGCTACATAAAAAGGTGATGTTGTTTCTGCATAATTATTATATGGATCACATGCCCTTAAATAAGTTGGTGAATATGAATTTACATCTATACACGTAAAACTTTGTCCTGATGCTGGAGAATAAAAATATCCGTTTTCATCACAATCTCCTACAAGTCCATTTGTTGTATAGGTAAATGGATATGATAAGGCATCCGTTCCATCAACTGCTGACCGGCCTGATGAACCATATATAAAGTTATCTTGCATACAATAACCCATTCCATTATTTACTATTGCAGGTATAGTAACTAACCCTCCTGTTGCTAAATTAACTCCACCACTTGTTGTCATTGAAAACGTAGGTGGATTATTTCCATTTAATGTGCTCCATGGTATTGCTGTATCATATCTAAATGTTTGATTTGATGTGCCTGTTGCTGTAAGTGAAAAATCTTTCCGTCTAGGATCGATAGTTCCTGTATATCCAGGTGGATAACCACACTTTGTTGGTGGACATGCATCTGGTGGAATTCCTACATTATATAAACTATAAGTACCTGCAAGTACGCTTACAAAACTACATTTTCCAAGTCCATTTGTTGTAAGTGTCTGACATGTATTTAAATTTTTATCTTCTAATACTATATATACATCCTGAATAGCAGGACTTATTGTCACATTTACCGTTCCCATAATTCTCCTCCAAGCCTTTGTTTTTTTATTAATCTATATTTTAATTTTCATATTGTTAAATATAATATGTTATCCCACCACATCTTGGAACTTCCACATCATACTTCACACACAAAAAAACTAGCAAATTTTTAAACTTGCTAGTTTCCTAAATTTTAATACTCTTTTATTTTAAACCCTTTAAAAAATATTTCTAAATCATTTTCATTTTTAAAAGCATTTACTGGAATCATAAGCATTGGTGAATTATCCTTTTTTAGCATAAAGATATGCTCTCCCTTTTTTATAACTCTAGATATATTTTCTATTTTAAATGTAGATGTTTTTTTCTTGTCTTCTAAGTTTTGAACAAAGAAATCTTTTTCACGTCTTCTAACTTCTTTCCTTTGAATATATGCAGGATTTTTTTCTACCATTTTACTTAAACTTTTCCTAAAAGTTTTTCTCTTGAAAACTGTAACTCTTATCCAAATAAATATATTACATACTATAAGAACAAATATTAAAAGTCTATTTGTTTCTTCAAGACCACCATATCTGTTTATAAGCCATACACCAAGTCCAAGGGTTACTATTGTATATACTATTGGAAGTATATTATTTAAAATCCATCTTTTAAAAGATATGCTTCCAATAAAAATATTTAAATCCACTAAATCTTCTATATCATTTTTATATTTAATAACCAAAGCTTTTCCCTCATTTCTTCACTTTATTTATAACTTATTATATCATATTTATAACCCTTTTATAAATAATTTTTAATTTACTTTAACACTAAACTGAATCGTAACACTTTCTCCCGGATTCACATTAGGCAGTGCTACTCCATTTTGAAGATTTCCTACAGTATTTACTCCATTTATTAATAGTGAATTCATCATATAGGTTGTCCCATTTGGTATAGTATCATAAAAAATTAAATTCCTAGCTTGTATATTTCCACTAACTTGTGCACTTGCTACTACAAGTCCAAAGGGAATTGTTTGCCCATTGTAATTAGTAGCTTGAATGTTGTCTATAGTTAACCTAACATCTCCACCGGATACTACGGCTGCATCTAAAATTGATTTTCCTGCCTACATATATAGACAATACTTTAAAACATTTTTTCATCTTCTTTCATACTATAGATATATAAATAATTTATAAGGAGATTTTTTATTATGCCTTTTATTACCCGTTATGAAGTTTTAACCAAAGGTTCTTTTACTGGTGCTGCAAATGGTTATGGTCTTGGCTCTGGAGAGCAAAATGTTTTAACTAGCCTTGACACTGCAAACCAAGTAGCTGGATG
>NZ_JBOFRG010000093.1:0-6592 GCF_051650885.1 Clostridium sp. | reverse complement strand
TCGCTTGACCTTTAGCTATATTATTTACTATGCAAATTTAGTTGTGAAAATTTAATTTGTATCTTAAAACCTAAGCTAGTAGTTTTTTATAGTTTGTCTTTTTAATATACTATTATCAACAGTATATTGAAACAGAGCCTTTAATTTAAAAATAATGAGTATTTTAAATTAAAATTAGGGCAAAATAAATTTAAATAAAATCAGAGGAGGTTTTGAAGATGAAAGGATTAGACATAATTGCTTTAGTTTTAATAATAGTTGGGGCATTAAACTGGGGACTTATAGGGTTTTTAGGTTTTAATCTTGTTGAATTTTTATTTGGCGTTGGAATTATTGCAACAATTGTATATGTATTAGTTGGAATAAGTGGCTTATATTCTATATCATTTTTTGCTAGAAAAAGAAGAGCATAATTTTAAAAGAATATGTATAAGTACAAAAAGCATCAACAGAAAAAGTTGGTGCTTTTTAATATTTTAAGAGATATAATATATAGTAATATGTAAAAAAAGGGGAGAAAGATATGGCAATTAAGATAGTAACAGATAGTACATCATATATACCAAAAGAATATATTGAGAAATATGATATAAAGGTAGTTTCATTGAATGTTGTTATGGATGGAGAAAGTAGAAGAGAAGTTGATATAGATAATAAGCTTTTTTATGAGGAAATGAATAGGTCAAATGAAATACCAAAGTCAGCACAACCTAGTCCACATGAATTATTGGAGCTTTTTAAAGGTATTGTTGAAGAGGGAGATTCTGTTCTTGGGATTTTCTTGTCTTCTAAGATGAGTGGAACATATTCTACTGCTAATATGGTTAAGGAAATGGCTTTGGAGGAATATCCAAATGCAGATATACAGATACTAGATTCTAAGACAAATTGTATGCAGATGGGTTTTGCAGTTTTAGAGGCTGCTTCTGCTGCTAAGGATGGAAAAGATATGGATGAAGTAAAAGCTAGAGCTGAGCATGTATTTAATAATAGTAGATTTTTATTTACACCAGAAACTTTAGAATACCTTAAAAAAGGTGGAAGAATTGGTGGTGGCTCTGCACTTTTGGGAAATATGCTTAAGATAAAGCCTATACTTACAGTTGTTGACGGGGAAACATCTGTATTTAAGAAGGTTAGAACTAGAAAGAAAAGTATAGATGCAATTGTAGAAGAAGCTTTAGAGGATATAAAAGCTAAAGGTCTTGGAAATATTATTGTTCATCATATAAATTGCGAGGAAGATGGACTTGAACTTGCAAAAAGATTACAAGAAAAGCTAGATACAAAGGTAGAAATACAATCAATAGGACCAGTTATAGGACTTCATGTAGGACCTGGAAGTATTGGGATTGCATACTATACTTTGAGTTAAGAGTGAATAGATAAGAAATAATAGTTAGAATCCCTTCCGGGATTCTTTTTTTGTAGGAAATAGATTAAGGAAAAAACAAGCTTAGAAGATAGTGATTTTAGCCTTCTAAACTTGCTTGGAAATTATTTTTATAAGATAAAGTATTGCAAAAAAAAAATTCTTATCTTAGGATATATTTTTTTAAGGCATATCTAGGGGCAGAAGTAAAATCATCACTAGCACCCCAATCAAATTTAAATAACCCTTCACCGCCACCAGCACCAATTGAATGGATTTTTGTAAAGTCCCCCATATTATCGATTGTTACTGTTAAGGTTAATCTATTTCCAGCTCTTAAATAATGTTTTTCATAAATTAATATAATTACTGCTTTATTAGAAGTATCTCCGTAAACAATATGGTAATCGATTCTTTCACCAGTAAAGCTCTTGCCAACTATTTGACTATCTAAAATTTCAACTGTTTCTCTTAAGTTTAAGTTAACTACAAAGTTATCTGCTTTCATTTTAAAACTCCTTTTTAATTTTTGAAATTAATGTAAAAAGAAAATTATCTATAAATTATTTTAGTTAAATTAGTAGCGTGTCCAGTATCTTGAAGAGGTTTACCGTTTAAGGTAAATTTTACACCATCAACCCAATAACCAGTATATTTACGTTGTAAAACATTTTCTATAAGAGTGTAGCTTGTTATTTTTCCACCAGTTGAACCTTGCATTCTACCTTCCCAGTAGTTTGATTTGCTACTTAAATTTACAACTGCTATTTTTTTGTTATCTATAGTTTCAATAGTTGTAAGTGTAATTTCTTCATTATCAAAATATTTTTTTGAAACATCTTCTAATATTACTTTTAAATTTTCAGCAACTCCAAGTCCAGTTGTTTTAATTTCTCCACCATTTTCAACTTTATCATCAATATTTAAGGTAGTTAAATAAAATGTTCTTTCAACTTTATCTTCAGTAGGCTTTGGAGGTAATGGCTTTGAGTCTTCAGTTGGAGGAGGTGTTTGTGGCTCCGTAGGTGTAGTATCAGTTGATGGTTCAGTTTTATCAGTATCTTTTTTATCAACGGGTGTTTCTACTTGAGGTGGTTTATCTTCATTTGAAGGAGTTTCTTTGTTGAAGCAACCTGTTAGTGATAAAGACAATAATAAAATTAATGGGAATAAAGTTAAATATTTCATAAATTTTAAATCTCCTATAAATATATTTTAGGTTATAGTATTCGATTTAATAGAAAGATATTCATATACAGATGAATTACTTTAAGGAAATGAGTTAATTTTAAATAAACAATTAACATATCTTATTTAACTTTTAACTATATTTTATTATAATTTTAGTGTAACTAAAGTTTATTAGAATAGATGAATAGAAAATATATGTACATAAGCGAGGAAAAAATAGTGGGGACACATGATAAAACATATACAGAAGAGCAGATAGCTGAATTAGAAGATATAAGATTAAAATATAACACTCTATTAGAAACAGTACCATATATAACTTGGTTTATGGATATGGATGGAAAATATAGAGATGTAAACAATGAATTTTTAAAGCATAGTGGCAAAGTATTAGACCAGGTAACAGGAAGAAATCATAAAGAGGTTTGGGAATTTAAAAAAGGTAATGAATGTGAAACAAATGATAGAGTTGCCTTGAAATATAGAAAAGAAATGAAGTTTAGAGAAATAGTATTTGGGGCAAATGGATATAGGGGGTTTGATGTATATAGACGAGCTGTAGTTAGTCCTACTGGAGAATTAAAAGGTATAATGGCAGTTGCAAAAGATATTACAGAGATTAAAAATAGAGAAGTACAGTTTAAAGTTTTAATAGAGAGCTTACCTTTTAGCATATGGCAATATGATATGAAGGGTAATATTATTATCTCAAATACAAATTTTGCAAAATATTTCAATATGAGCATAGATGAGATGAGAGAGAAGAATATAGAGGAAGTTTATGAAGGGGAATTTTTAGAGCAAATAAAAAAGGAAAATAGAGATATAATATCTAAAAAAGAACCTATTAAAATAATTAAAACAATAAAAAAAAATCATAAAAAGTATATTTTAGAAATTTACAAAATACCAGTATTTAACATTGTTAATGAAGTAGTTGGAATTGTTGGTAGTTGCATGGATATAACAGAGGTGGTAGAAGCAAAGGAAAGAGTTAGAATGCAAGCATATACTGATTATAACACTGGACTTTTAAATAGAAGAGCCTTATATGAGCATATTAATAATGGGGTGAAGTTTAAGCCAAAAACTGTAATAATATTAGATGTAGATAATTTTAAAAATATAAATGATACATATGGACATCATGTAGGGGATTCAGTTTTATTAAAAATTGCAGAGGCATTAAAAGAGATAAATGAGGATGGAAAAGTCTTTAGATTTGGTGGAGATGAATTTTTAATTGTATATGATGAACAATTAGGAAAAAATGAAATTGAAAAAAAATCAAAAAAGATTTTAGATTATATCTCTAAGATAAAAATAGAAAACGAACATATAGCAGTAAGTCTTGGAATTGCAACATGTGGTTGTCAAAAAAAGTGCTTAGGAAAGCAAGAATCAGGTGAATGTAGGTTAATAATAAAAGCAGATATTGCCTTATATAATGCAAAAAAATATAAGAAGAGTACTTATGTAATTTACACTGAAAAATTAGAGGAGGAAATGCTTTTTATAAGCAAAATGGAGAAGGATTTATCTCATATAATAGAAAGAGATGAACTAAAATTAGTATATCAACCACAATATACAACTGATGGAAAGGTTATTGGATTTGAAGCCTTATTTAGATGGAAGAATGATGCTTATAAAAAAACATCTATACAAGATATAATAGAAACAATGGAAAAAAATAAGTTGATAATTCAAGTAGGACATGAAATTATAAAAAAAGCTTGTGTATTTGCAAAGAAAATAAATGAAAATAGAAAAGATAAAATAATAGTATCATTTAACGTGTCTGCGGTTCAATTAATGGAAGAGAATTTTACAAATGAAGTAAAAGCTATTATAGAAGAAACAGGTGTAGATACAGATTCAATTGGTATAGAAATAACAGAAACTGTAATAATTGAAGACATACATAAGAGTGTAAAAAAATTAAGTGAATTAAAAGATTTAGGAATAAAAATATCTTTAGATGATTTTGGAACAGGTTATTCTTCCTTTAACTACTTAGTAAAATTACCATTATCAGTAGTTAAAATAGATAGAAGTTTTTCAATAGAAATGGAAGGGTATGAAAAATATATAACATTAATAAAATTAATTGTTGATGCAAGTCATTCTTTAAATTTAAGTGTAGTTGCAGAAGGTGTAGAAACTAAAGAGCAATTAAAGGTTCTGAAAAATATAGGCGTAGAGTATATACAAGGATATTTATTTTCTAAACCACTAGAAGAAGACAAAGCAATGGAGCTATTAAATTAAAAAAAGATGTTGATAAACTAATAGTAGAAAATGGTTTTAACTAAAGAATAATATAAAAAAAAACAAAGTTTTTAACAAGCTTACAAAATGGGTAAAATTTAACAAAATATACATAAAAGAAAGTCTAGAAAATGTAGACTGCTAAAATTTAGTGATATATAATAAATGCAGAAAATAAAACTGGAATGATGAAGTATATCTTGTATTTGGGCACTTGAGATATGTGGAGTTAGTAGTGCAACCGACCAAAAATATAAGTTAGTATCAGTTTTATAATGCAGAAATTAAACTCAAAAGATGTAGAAAGAAGATAAATTAGAAGTGAAATACTGATAGCTGTAAAAGTATCAGTATTTTTTTGTGAAAAATAAACAAAAGAGGAGACAAGAATGAATAGAGGAAGATTATCATTAATAATAGCAGGAGCGGTAGTTGCAACTTCATTACAAACAGGAATTATGGCATCAGCACAAAATATAAATACGAAAATGGAAGTACAAAATAAAGCTGCAGTGACAAATACTGAAAACAAAGCAGAAAAATTAATGGGAACTATAAATGATTATGGGGCAATAGTATTTGGAAATGCATCATTTGTCAAAGGGGATTCAGAAACGCCTTTTGCAATAGGTGGAAATTTATCAGCACCAACTGAAGGGATTTTGCCAGGAAATACAGTAGCATCTTCATTTACTTTAGTGACAGCAAATGAGAAAAAAAATGGAGGCTCGGTTGTAGTTGGAAACCCTATTAATATGGAAAATAAAAGTGGATTATTACTTGGTGGAACTTTAGATCCTAATGGACTTAAAGCTCAAGAAGGAACAGGAAATATAGGGAATTTAATTATTGATGCGCCTGATGTAGTAGTAGCAGAAGGTGGAGACCCATATAAACAATTAAAAACAAGTGAAAATTGGAATCAGACTAAAGTAAATTATTTATCAAAGGAAGTAATAGCACAAAAATTTGAAGATTTTAAAAAAGAAGCAGATAAAACAGTTTCTAATGCTAAAAAGGTAGTAGAAAACAAAGCTTCACAAGATGTAGTGAATCAAGTTGGATACAAGACTTTACCAAGCACTAATGGCATTACAAATATGAAAGAAGTGGATGTATCTACAGAACAAATAACTGGAAAGACATTGGTAGTATATTCTGATGCAAAAACTGTAAATATAAACGCATATAGTTTAAAAGTAGATGGGAAAACAATAAGTTATAAAACTCCATTAAGTGAACGTAATCAAATAGCATCACATATTTTATATGTATTTCCAAATGCAACCAGTGTAAATATGAAACAATCAGGTGTATATGGAAGTATTCTAGCACCAAATGCAACATTAACATTAGATGGTGGTGCTGTTAATGGACAAGTTATTGTTGAGAACTTAAATCAAAGTAAAGGGGGAGAAATCCATAGCTTCAACTTTGATTGGAATGCATTCAATAAATTATTTAAGGAAACTCCTAAAACTATAACAGTAACATACAAAGACGGAGATAACATCATAGTACCAGCCAAAACAGTAACTGGAAATACAGGAAATGACACAGGATTAACAACATCAGTACCAGATGGGTATCATTTAGTAAATATAACAGATGGTAAAACAGTAATAAATGAATTACCAAAAACATTTGGAGACAGCAATAGTAGTGTAGTTGTTAATATAGAGAAAAATGCAAAGATTACAGTGAAAATGGTTTATCCAGATGGAACAGAATGTGGAAAAGAACAAGTAGCAACAGGTA
>NZ_JBOFRG010000092.1:0-7057 GCF_051650885.1 Clostridium sp. | reverse complement strand
TAGATAAATATGTATTTTCCTTATTATTTTTTGCTATATTCTCTATAACTTTCAATGTTATCGGATCATACTCTTCAATACTAATGTTTAAATCTCTATTAGTTTCTGTTATCCAATTTAATACATATTTTGTATTTTCTCTATACTCAATATATCTTGATAATTGTGATTTTACTCTTTTATAAGCCTTTAATAGTTCTTTTTTTATTTCTTCATCTAATTTACTATTATTGATGCTATTTTCTAACTCACTTTGAACTTTATTAAATTTCTCCTTTTCTTCTATGCTATACAAATCTACTATCTTTTCTTCAATCTCAAACTCTTTCTTTGCCTTTTCTATTTCATCTTTAGATATATTTGATGTCTCATTATCATACTTTTGATTAATCCACTGTACTCTATCATTATCTACATATATTTTATCTTTCTTAAAATCCCAGTCCTTTAATGACACTAATGTTCCATCTGATTTCAGTCCTATTAATTCTCCAACATAGACTTCTAAATCAACAATATTTTTCTCATATTTCTTATTCCCCCCCTCACAATATTCTTTTAACTCCAATACCAACATTATGAAATAATTGGTTTATTTTTACAATTGCAGTTGTAAGATTCTTCATTTCTTACTTTTATTTAACTCTAAACCTTTAATTTTTTATATTATAACTATAAGAAAAGCATAGTATTCATACTTCCTGTTTAACCTAATTAGATTCAATTCCTACAATTTCTTCAACGCTCTTCTTTACACTTTTCCCTCAGTTACATTTCAGTTTTATTCACAAAGTTAATTATTTAGACATCTTAGCGCTAATATATCTCCTTTTTTAATATAAAATAAATTTCATATAAATTTTCTACAATAAATAAAAATTTAATATGCGCTTCTTAATTTTAAAATTAAAGTATTAGTCATTTTAATTTTCTACTAAACTATCATCTAATTCATTTAATAACCTTACACTAAAAATATGATACTATTACTTTTGCATAAAATAATATCATAGGGGGACAATAAGGATGTTTATAAAAATGCTATTAGGTATACTAATATTTGTAGTATGCCCAATTGAAATTATATTTTTAATTAAATCTAAAGTTTTAATAAGAAGTAAATTGCTCATAATTGGTATTACACTTCTAATATTTTTGCTCTTAGGAGGCGATCTCTTTCTATTACATATTAGGGAAAATAAAATTAATCAAGCTATGCTTAGAAAGAACAGTTATATAGAAAATATAGTCTCTACTACAACAGAAAATCTTAAAGACTATAATAAAAATGATGTGTATAGCAACGATATAGTTTTAAATTTTTTAATTACCGCCTATACTTATACTGTGAATGGCGAAAATAAAGTTGGTACTGCAATACAGGATAAACTTGATGGTAAAATAACAAATAAGAAACTAACCGAAATAATAAACAATGAAGATGCTGCTTTAACAACTTTTAGTGATGCATTAGAATTATTATTCCATAGTGGTTATTTAAATAAAGAAAATACTTATCAAAGTTCAATCATTAGTGGCAGTATTGCTTCTTTAGTGGATATAAATAAAAATTTTATATCTAAAGGAATTACCTACGATACAATTACAAACTTTAATGAAACTTCAACTAATGCAACAAGTTTAATGAAAAATGTATTACATCTATGATTCATTTTAAAAATAAGTATCAAAAAAAGTATTAACTTTTAGCTAATACTTTTTTTGATTATTCCTTAAAGAATTGCTAAAGGCTCATCACTAGTAAAATTTCTTGCACAGTTTATAGCGTATCCAAGAATCCTCTAGATTTCTTCTCTTAGCTTCATATACCTTTCATACCTCCAAACTCCTTAACAGTCTAAGATATTTAATAATCTATTTATACCAACATTAATTTACTGGTGTCTTTCTCTATCTCTCTACACATTAAAGCCTTCATTAAATGAATCTTTTTTATCTTTTCGCATCCATCTAAATCTGCAAAAGTTCTAGCTATTTTTAAGAATTTATCATAACTTCTTGCACTGAAATTAAACTTTTTATATGCCATTTTTATGAGTTCAAACTCTTCATCACCTAACCCACAAAATCTTCTTATTAAATCTGATGGCATTTTAGAATTATCATTTATACCATTAAACTCTTTAAACCTCTTTTCTTGAATCTCTCTAGCTTTCATAACTCTCTCTTTTAATACTTTTGATTCAACACCTTTTACTTCACCTCTTAAATCTTCTATCTTAACTGGATTTAAGAATCTTTGAATATCAATTCTATCCATAATCGGTCCTGACAATCTTCCTCTATATCTTATAATATCTGAATCTTTACATTTACACTTACTTCCTCCAGAATATCCACAAGGACAAGGATTCATAGCTCCCACAAGCATAAAGTTTGCTGGAAATTCTCCTGTGCTTCTCACTCTTGAAATCATAACTTTTCCATCTTCTAAAGGTGCTCTAAGACCCTCTAAGCTTTGCTTACTAAACTCAGCTATTTCATCTAAAAAAAGAACTCCATTATGTGCTAAAGATATCTCACCTGGCATTGCAAAAATTCCACCACCAATTAATGAGTTCATAGATGCATTATGATGAGGTGCTCTAAAAGGTCTTTTCTGAACAAGCTCACCTCTATTTTTAAGTAAGCCTGCAACACTATGTATTTTCGTTGTTTCTAATGCTTCATCCTCTGTCATTTCTGGAAGTATTGTAGGAATTCTTTTAGCAATCATAGACTTTCCACAACCTGGCTCACCTGCTAAAAGGATATTATGTCTCCCAGCTGCTGCCGCTACAATAAACTCAAGTGTACTATCTTGACCTCTAACCTCTGAAAAATCTACTGTAAACTCATTTTTTATTATCCTATTTTTAGCTAATTCAACCTTTTTATATGGATTTACTCCTTGCAAAAACTGAATAACTTCATTTAAATTATTAAATGCAAATATATTAACTCCTTTTACAGATGATGCTTCCTCTAAATTTTCTAATGGTACTATTAAATTATTTATACCTCTATTTTTAGCCTCTAAAACCATAGGTAAAACTCCAATGCAAGGCTTCAATTCACCATTTAAAGAAAGTTCACCTATGAATCCATAACATTCTACTTCCTCTATGTTAATTTGCTTTGACTGAATAAGTAAACCAATAGCTATTCCTAAATCATAATGTGATCCTCTTTTTCTTATATCACTTGGTGATAGATTCACAACAATCTTCATTTTAGGAAACTCAAAGCCTGAATTTTTAATTGAAGATTCAATCCTCTCCCTTGACTCCTTTATAGAAATATCAGCCATTCCAACTATACTAACCATAGGTTTTCCATAAACAGTATCAACCTCTATAGTTACTAAATATCCATTAATTCCTCTAAGACCAAATCCATTTATTATAGCTGCCATTTTTATTCTTCCTCCCAAACATCCTTAATCATATATTTTTCAACATATTCCTTATATAGGATAAACCTATAATTATATATAAAATTCCTTAAAACAATATCTCTACTTGTAAATTTTTCATCCTCTTCCCCAATAAACACACTGTAACTAGACCATTTATAATCCTGTGGAAACTTAACCATAGATGCCCTAACTGGATTTAAATGTATGTATCTACTAACCTCCAATAAACCTGAATCATTCTTAACTTCCTCTAAATGATATCGCCCTCCAAACAGATGCCCCACATAATTATTTTTCTTATTAAAATACCTTGTATATAATCCAGTTATCCTTCCCATAAACTCTCCTGGTACCATATCTTTAATTTTAATTAATAAATGAATGTGATTATCCATAAGGCAATATGCAATAATCTTTAAATTTTCAGATCCAAAATGCTCAATCCCATCACAAATAAGATATATGAAGTATTCAAAATCCTCACAATCTTTGAATATATCACTCCTTCTATTTCCTCTATTAGTAATATGATAGATGCCTCCACTATAATATTCTCTAGCTTTATAACTCATACAAGTATTCCTCCACAACCTTATATTACAATACTCGCCAAAATATTATATTTATATACGAACAAAAGTTCTTTTATTTTATCAAATATTTACTTTGTTACGCAAAAAGAGCACCAACACTAGTGTTAGCACTCCTTATCTATCTTAAATCACTTTCTTTTATATTGCTTATTTTACATTTTCTTCTTGAATTTACCCGGGGTTTGTTCTGGTCACTTTAGATCCCCCTTGCTTTTCTTCATCTCATTCCTACCTATTATTTTAAATTATTTTATAATAATTCGTTTATTTTTTCTATTTTTTTGATATAATATAAGTAAGAAAAGTACAGTGCTGTTACACTGTACTTAACCTAGAACATTTATTTGTTTTTGGGGCTATTGAATACTATGATCTAAAGAGCGCTATTTGTTAGATGGGCGCTTTTTTTCTTTGTTCTTTATCTTTAAAGAAATCTTCTTTAAACTTATTTCTAAAGAAAATACTTCATTTTAATTTTTTCATTTGTAATCTCTAAAAACAATTCTAATGTTTCCATTTTCTCAAAACAATATTTAAATATATCCTCTTCTACTCTCTCTCTTTTGTAATAATCATGAGTATATCTATTTCTTAATTTAATGATTGCTAATAAATATTTTTCTAAGCTACTTTCAATAAATCCATATATACAAGCCTTCTTGATTATCTGTATTCCTGACAATCCATCTTCATAATTATCTGTCATAACAAGATATGTCTCACACATATCTATTATATATTCAGTAAAATCTTGATAATATCCAATGATACCTCTTTTAACATATATTGAATTTGATTTTTTATACTCTTCCATAGCTCCTTGCATTAAAGCTAATGTATCTTTTGCTGCATTGAACTTTTTATTTAGACTTTCTTTCTTATATTTATAATAAGGCGACATTTTTCTTCCTCCTATTTTTCACTATTTCTTCTATACTTATTTACATACATTCTAAAATCCAATTCTTTAAATTTATCTAATATAAGCTTATCCTCTGATTCTAAATATTGTTTTGCAAAAACTGTATCATACTCCTTCATAGTTAAAAAAGTTAAATGTATCTTATCATATTCAAAATATTCCTCAAGTATTGGCACTAAATAATCCTCTATATCAAACTCTTCAATAACATCATCTCTATATTCTAATAAAACTAGAATATCTATATCACTTCTATTTTCTCTAAAATATTTTGTATTAAAACTTCCAAAAATAGCTAACCCTATAATGTTTCCATACTCTACATTTTTCAACTCACTAAGCTTAATATTCTTCATCTCATTCCTACCTATTATTTTAAATTATTTTATTATCTTTATTATATACATTACCTATTTTTTTAATCAATACCATATTTCAATTTATTTCCTATATAATTTTTCTATCATCTTATTCCAGTTCCCTATTATTCTATATATCTTATCTCTTTAAAGAATCTTGCAATTATTTTATTTCTTAGTAATGCTTATTTTACATTTTCTTCTTGAATTTACTCAGGGTAAGTTCTAGGCACTTTATGTCCCAGTTGCTAGTTTATATTAAAGCAAAAAAAAATGAGCTATTCGCTCATTTTTACTAAATCCATGCAAGCATGTCTATCGGCCTTCCGCCTACTATATATTTACATTATATCATTTAAATAATCTTTGTCAATTATTTAAATCTAATTTTTTCTTTAATTCAATGTTTTCTTTTAATACTGCTTCATAATCTTTTTTCAAATTTCTAACTTCC
Source organism: Clostridium sp. (assembly GCF_051650885.1). Lineage (GTDB taxonomy): Bacteria > Bacillota > Clostridia > Clostridiales > Clostridiaceae > Clostridium. The sequence continues at coordinate 1,311 of NZ_JBOFRG010000092.1, read as the reverse complement.
ATACTCTGCTTTTTAAAAAATTCTAACAATATTTTTTCATTTATTCTATCATAAAATTCTAATGAAACTTCCCCAACCTTTCTATTTATTCTAGTTTTACTAATACATCTAATAGAATCAATTAATACTCCCGTATCTTTTTTAAAGCCATCTTCCTTTGTTCCATTAATAATATATTTATTTTTCTTTCCAAATTTTCCTGTTGAACATGGTATAACTAAAGAAAATCCTGCATTACTATCCTCTAAAATTATACACGGATGTAGATATGACATTTCAAACCCATATCCTAAACCTAGATCTATCTCAACTATATCCCCTCGTTTAAAACTTACCTTATTAATTTTACCTTTTGTACTTAACCATCTTCTTAAACTCAAAATAATAGATTTTATTTCAACTTCTTTTAATTTTAAAACAAATTCTTTTAATTCGCCTAATATATCTTCTAATCTACTACTATCCACATTTCTCACCTATTTCTATTTTTTAAATGTATCCTATAATTTCCCCTCCTATTATAACAGTATTCCTCTATATTTACTATATCCTTATCATGTAACTTAATATGTACTTTGTTACGCAAAAAGAGCACCAACACTAGCGTTAGCACTCCTTATCTATCTTTAAATCTTTTTCTTTTAAATTACTTATTTTACATTTTCTTCTTGAATTTGCCCAGGGTTCGTTCTGGGCACTTTAGGTCCCAGTTGCTTATATACAAAAAGGCACCTTAAAGGTACCTTGTAATCTATTGGGATTTTTTTTGTTTTACTTGGTGATACCCTCCCACCAATTCAAATATTGAAACTTTTTTATTTTTACTTGGTGATATTCTCACACCAAATCATCTATACATTATATTCAATTTTTATTTTTTTAATCCTAATTCTTCATGAAAATATTGTAATGAAGAAAATTTAATAATCTTCTCTGCTCTATAATACGCTGGTTTCTCAAACCACTTCTTATAATTTTCAATAAACTTCTTAAATCGATTAGATATCACTTTTTGCTTATTAATAAATTCTGAATACTCACTACTTTCAATCCAAGTTTCTTCTCCAATAAAAGCATCATCTTTTATAACTACTGCTTTTGTAAAATCCAAACCCGAATTTTCAGATCTAGTTGATCTTTTAAAAATATAACAATTTTTATGATTTATATGCGTCCTAAATGGTATTGCAAATGTTACTTCATCAACTTCAAATAAAGCAACACAATAAGGTCTATCTTCTTTTTTTAATATTTCATGGCAATCAAAATACTTTTCATAAAATTTCTTCGTTAAATGTTTTGGTTTATTCT
>NZ_JBOFRG010000091.1:0-8950 GCF_051650885.1 Clostridium sp. | reverse complement strand
AAAAAATATAGAATGGATTATTATAAAAAGGGTTAATATTTTATCTAATTATTAAAAGGCAAATAATAAGAAATTTAATTTGAGAAAAGAATAGATTTTTTTTCTTACTATAAATTTATTTTAGATAAAAATTATAAATAAGATTTTTACTTATAATGTAGGAAAATATAAGCGAAGTTTTGAATGAATTATTAAAAATAAATATAAATAATTAACAATGCAGGAGAGGGGTGAAAAAAATGAAATTAGATGATAATATTTGTTTATGGATAATAATTATTGATTAGAAAGTTGAGGAAGAGAAATGAAAATATTAGTTTGTGTAAAACAAGTTCCTGCAGATAGAGTTGAATTTGATGAAAAAACAGGAATGATAAAGAGAGAGAATAATGAAGTAAAGATAAATCCAATGGACTTATTTGCAATAGAAGAAGCATTAGCTTTAAAAGATAAGTTTGGTGGAGAAGTTTTAGTTTTAACTATGGGAGCAGAAACTGCAAAAGATATTATAGTAGAAGCTATAAGTCTTGGAGTAGATGATGGAATTTTAATTTCAGATAAAAGATTTAAAGCCTCGGATGTTTTAGCTACAAGTAAAACATTAGAGAGTGGAATTAAAGTAATGGGAGATTTTGATCTTATTCTTTGCGGAAGAGAGTCAAGTGACGGAAGTACAAGCCTTTTACCAATTGAATTAGGTGAAAGATTAAAAATGCCTACAATAACTAATGTAGAAGAAATTGTAGATATAAAAAATAATGTAGCTGAAGTTTTAAAGGTAGAAGATGAAAATAGAGTAAGACAAAAAGTAAAATTACCTGCGTTAATGAGTATTTTAGAATATTCAAATGAACCAAGATTCCCAGATTATGTTCTTTTATTAAAAGGTGAAAAAACTGAAATTAAGGTTTTAGGATTAGAGGATTTTAATGATAAGAATGAAGAAAATTACGGATTAAGTGGTTCAGAAAGCATAGTTCTTAGAACAGTTAAAGAAGTAAAGGAAGCCACAATGGACTTTAATGTTAATTCAAATGCAAGTATTAGTGAAAAACATACTGGAAATAATAAAGAGCTTGCAGAAAAATTAGAAAATAAATTAAAAGAGATAAAGTTTCTTTAGGAGGTAAGTAAAATGGAGACAAAAGATAATATTTCAGTATTAGTAGAAATTAAAAATAATAGAATTTCATCATTATCATTAGAACTTTTAGGAAAAGCAAAAGAAATTGGTAGAAAATTAAATAAGCCTGTAATAGCTATTTTAATTGGAGATGAAATAAAGGAGCATGAAGAAGAGCTTTTAAAATATGATATAGATTTTGTATATTCATATGAAGGAATTTATAAAAATGCAAGTAATAATGTTTATGCAAATGTCATAGAAGAGTTTGTGAAAGAAACAGAAACAGATACGCTTCTACTTGGAGATAACGATTTCTCAAAAGAAATTGGTGGAAAAATTGCAGTTAGATTTAATTCTGGAATGACAGTAGGTTGTTCAGACTTAAATGTAAATGACTTTGGAAAATTAGTTCAAAGAAAGCCAATATCAGGTGAAAATATATTTGCAGAAATGATATGTAAGGAAAATAGACCTCAAATAGTAACTATTAAAAAATCAGTAGTAGAGGCTATAAAAATAAGTAATGAATCTAAAGCTAAATTAATTAAAGGAAGACTTAAAAATGCAGATTTAAATTCAGATATAAGTATTCTTGAAAAAATAAAAAGAGAAATAAGTGTTCCAATAGAGGAAGCAGAAGTTTTAGTTGTTGCAGGAAGAGGCTTTAAGAATAAGGAAGATTTAGATGTAGCAAAAAGATTAGCTAAAAAATTAAATGGTGAATTTGCAGTAACAAGACCATTAGTTGAAATGGGATGGGAAAAGCATTCAAAGCAAGTTGGAATTAGTGGAACGATAGTTAAACCAAGATTAATTATTACATTAGGTGTATCAGGAGCCCTTCAATTTGTATTAGGAATGGATAAGTCAAACTACATAGTGGCAGTTAATACTGATAGTGAAGCACCAATTTTTGATGTAGCACATTATGGATTAGTTGGTGACCTTTATGAAATTACTAAAGAATTATTAATGGAGGAAAAGTAATGAGAGAATTTAATAAATTTACAGAAGAAAATTTGAAAATAATTAAGCTTATATTAAAAGATGAAAAAAGAATATTATTTGGTGATAAAGTAACTGAAGAATATTGTATAGATGAGTTAAATAGAGTAAAAGGAAGACCAGAGGTAGTAATTAAAGTAAAATCAGCTGATGAAGTTTCAAAATTAATTAGTTATGCAAATGCAAATAATATTGCAATTACTCCAAGAGGAGCTGGAACAGGGCTTGTAGGTGGAGCTATTGCAATACATGGCGGTATTATGGTTGATATGACTTTAATGAATAATATTATAGAGCTTGATGATGAAAACTTAACCTTAACAGTAGAACCAGGTGTTAGATTAAACGAAATATATAAATATGTAGAAGAAAAAGGTCTTTTCTATCCACCAGATCCAGGAGAAAAAACTGCTACAATTGGTGGTAATATAGCTACTAATGCAGGTGGAATGAGATGTGTTAAATATGGAGTAACTAGAGATTATGTAAGAGGTCTTGAATTTGTTAATGCAAAAGGGGACATACTAACTGTAGGTGGAAAAGTAGTTAAGAATAGTTCAGGTTATTCTTTAAGTAATCTTTTTGTTGGTTCAGAAGGAACTTTAGGAGTAATAACTAAGGCTATATTAAAGCTTATACCATTACCTAAAGAAGTAATGAGTTTAGTAGCTTCATTTGATAATTTAGAAAATGCTATTGGAGCTGTTCCTAAAATTATTAAGTCAAAAATTGCTCCAACTGCAATAGAGTTTGCAGAAAGAGAAATAATTGAAGACTCAGAAGAATATTTAGGTAACAAATTCCCAGATAAAAGTGGAGAAGCTTACCTTATATTAAAGGTTGATGGAAATTCAAAAGAAACTATAAAGTCAGAGCTTAGAAGAGTAGCACAGGCTGCCATAGATGCAGGTGCTAAGAAAGTATTAATTGCTGACACTAAAGAAAGACAAGATACTTTATGGAAAACAAGAGGAGATTTCTTAAAAGCAATTAAGGCTTCAACAACAGAAATGGATGAAGTTGATATAGTAGTTCCAAGAAATAGAATTGCAGATTTTGTTAAGTATACTCATAGTCTTAGAAAAGAGCATGAAATCAGAATAAAAAGCTTTGGACACGCAGGAGATGGAAATTTACACATCTATATTTTAAGAGATGATTTAGAAAAAGATGTATTTGAAGAAAAATTAAAATTAGTAATGGATCTTATGTATAAGAGAGCAAAAGAAATTGGTGGAAAAGTTTCAGGAGAGCATGCTATAGGATTTGCTAAAAGAGAATATTTAGAAGAGTCAGAAGAAAAAGATGTTTTAGAATATATGAAAGCAACAAAAGAAATGCATGATAAAAATGGAATTATGAATCCAGGTAAAATATTTAAATAAAAAACATTAGGGGGAGAAGAAAATGAAGGTTTTATATTATGATTGTTTTTCAGGAATAAGTGGAGATATGAATTTAGGTGCTTTAGTAGATATAGGAGTTCCTTTTGAGTATATAAAGAAGGAATTAAGTAAACTAAATTTAGATAATGAGTTTGAAATTAAAAAAAATAATGAGATTAAAAATGGAATATTCGGAACTAAAGTAAAAGTAATAGATTTAAGTAATAAAAAGAGATATGAGTGTGAACATAGGTATGAAGGAGTCGGACACCTTCATAGCCATTCACATGAACACATTCATAGTTACCAACATAGCCATAGTCATGGACACAATCATAGTCATGAGCATATACATGAACATAGTCACAATCATGTGCATGGAAGAAATTATGCTGAGATTAAAAGAATTATAAAATCTTCTTCTCTAAATGAAAAAGTAAAGAAAAAATCTTTAGAAATGTTTGAAGTAGTTGCAAAGGCAGAAGGGAAAATTCACAATAAGCCATTGGAAGAAGTTCATTTCCATGAAGTTGGAGCAATTGATTCTATAGTTGATATAGTTGGATGTGCTATAGGGATAGATTATTTACAAATAGATAAAGTAATGTCGTCACCAATAGAGGTGGGATATGGAACTTTAAAATGTGCTCATGGAATTATGCCAGTTCCAGCACCAGCAACTGCTCAAATACTAAAAAATATTGAAATAAAAAGTGAAAATGTACCATTTGAAGCTACAACTCCTACAGGTGCAGCTATTATTAAAGCTTATGCAGAAGAAATAACTTATAAAAAAGATTTTAAAATAAAAAATATAGGTTATGGAATAGGAGAAAAAAATAATCCTAATATGGCAAATGCATTAAGGGTTATTATAGGTGAAATTAATGAGGATTCTAGTAATGAGTTTTTATTAGAATGTAACATTGATGATATGAGACCAGAGGAGCAAGAAGTTCTTATGGAAAGATTATTTGAAGAAAAGGCTTTAGATGTATTTTATAATCCTATATTTATGAAGAAGCAAAGGCTTGGAGTTAAGCTATCTATAATAAGTATGGAAGAGGATAAAGAAAAAATAAAAGATATCGTATTTAAAAATTCTTCAACAATAGGAATAAGAGAAATTTTAATTAAAAGAACTAAACTTGAAAGAAAAGAAGAGATTGTAGATTCAAAGTTTGGAAGTGTTCCTGTAAAAGTATCTTACTATAAGGGAGAAAAATTAAATGTAAAGCCAGAATATGATAGATGTAAGGAGATTGCATACAGGGAAAATATATCAGTAAATGATGTTTATAATGAAATACTTTTTAACTATAAGATGAGGTAAGAGAAATGGATAAATTAAATGAGTTAAGAAATTATATAAAGAATTTAAAAAGAGTAGCCATAGCATTTTCAGGTGGTGTAGATAGTACATTTTTATTAAAGGTTGCAAGTGATGTATTAGGTAAAGATGTAATAGGAATAACAATAGAATCACCATATATACCTAAATGGGAAATAGAAGAGGCTAAAGAACTTGCAGAAAGCTTTGGATGTACACATAAAATAATTAAATTAGATAGCATTCCAGAAGAAGTTAAATTTAATGAGGCAAATAGATGTTATTTATGTAAGAAAAAATTATTTAAACAAATATTAGAAGTGGCAAAAACATTAAACATAGATTATGTTTTAGATGGAACAAATATTGATGATACAAAGGATTATAGACCAGGTCTTAAAGCTTTAGAAGAATTAAAAATAAAAAGTCCATTAAAAGAGCTTAATATAACGAAAAAAGAAATAAGAGAATTTTCAAAAGAGTTAAATTTAAAAACCTTTGATAAGCCATCTTATTCATGTCTTTTAACTAGATTAGAAGCAGGAATTGAAGTGACAGAAGAAAAATTAAGAAAAACTGAAAAAGCAGAATTAATTTTACATAGTTATGGATTTAAAGCAGTTAGAGTAAGAAGTCATGGAGATCTTGCAAGGATTGAAGTTAATAAAGAAGATTTAGAAAAAATATTACATAAAGATTTGTTAGAAGAGATTGGAAATAAAATAAAGATGGTTGGATATAAATTTGTAGCTCTTGATATGAATGGATATAACATGGGAAGTTTTAATAAAATTGAGGTGAAGTCTTAATGGATAAAAAAGTATTAGAAGATATTTTAATAAAAGTGAAAAATAATAGTTTATCTATTGAAGAAGGACTAAATTTAGTTACTCAAAATGATAATGGTTTTGAAGATTTAGGTTTTGCAAAAATTGATTATAACAGAGAAAAAAGAGTTGGATATCCTGAAGTGATTTATTGTGAAGGTAAAACTAGTATTCAAATAAGAGAGATAGTAAAAAATATGTTAGAAAAGGACGGAGACTTTAATATACTTGGAACAAGAGCTAAAAGAGAAGCTTATGAAGAGGTACTAAAGATTTGTCCTACAGCTAAATATGATGAAATTTCTAAAATAATAAGTGTAATTAGAAGAAGCGAAAAAACAGAAAGTTTTATTGCAGTTGTATCTGCAGGAACATCAGATATGAGCGTTTCAGAAGAGGCAGCTATAACAGCAGAAGTTTTTGGAAATAAAGTAGAACGTATATATGATGTAGGAGTTGCTGGAATACATAGACTTTTTAATAAATTAGATTTAATAAGAAAAGCAAAGGTTGTTATTGTAGTTGCAGGAATGGAAGGTGCTCTTGTAAGTGTAGTTGGAGGGCTTGTAGATAAACCAGTTATAGCAGTCCCAACAAGTGTAGGATATGGCACAAGCTTTAATGGAGTAACAGCACTTTTAACTATGTTAAATAGTTGTGCAAGTGGTGTTACTGTGGTTAATATAGATAATGGTTTTGGTGCAGCATATAGTGCAAGTATGATAAATAAGTTATAAAGGAGAAAAAATATGACAAAAATAAAAGTACCATATTATAAAGGGAAAATGGAAATAGATATTCCAGAAAAAAATTTAATAGGAATTTTAGAATCAAAAGCAGATGAGTATAAAGTAAATAAAACACAAGAAGAAATAGTTGAAGAAGCATTAAATAATCCGATTGAAAGTAAAAGATTAGAAGAAATAGTAAAAGGAAAGAAAACTTTGACTTTAATAACTAGTGATCATACAAGACCAGTTCCAAGTAAAGTAACTTTACCTATATTACTTAGAAGAATAAGAGAAGCTAATAAAGATATTGATATAACAATATTAATAGCAACAGGATTCCACAGAGAAACAACAAGAGAAGAAATGATAGATAAGTTTGGTATTGAAATAGTAGAAAACGAAAAAATAATAAATCATATATCAACAGATGATAGTATGATGGTTAATTTAGGAAAGCTTCCATCAGGTGGAGATTTAATAATTAATAAAATTGCAGTAGAAGCAGATGTTTTAATATCAGAAGGATTTATAGAGTCACATTTCTTTGCAGGATTTTCAGGAGGAAGAAAAAGTGTTCTACCAGGAGTTGCATCAGCAAAGACTATAATGGCAAATCATTGTGGTGAGTTTATAGCAAGTCCTAATGCAAGAACAGGAATTTTAATGAATAATCCAATACATAAAGATATGTTATATGCTGCAAAACACTCAAACCTTGCATTTATATTAAATGTAGTAATAGATAGTGAAAAGAAGGTTATTCATGCAGTGGCAGGTGATAGCGAAAAAGCTCATTTAAAAGGATGTGAGTTTGTAATGGAACTTGCAAAGGTAAAAAAGACACCATCAGATATAGTTGTAGTTACAAATGGAGGATATCCATTAGACCAAAATATGTATCAAGCAGTTAAAGGAATGACAGCTGCTGAAGCAAACTGTAAGGAAGATGGAGTTATTATAATGATAGCTTCTTGTGCAGATGGACATGGAGGGCAGTCTTTTTATGATAGTATAGTAAATTCTAAGACACCAAGAGAATTATTAGATAAAATATCAAAGGTTGAAAGAAATGAAACAGTACCAGACCAATGGGAATTTCAGATACTAGCAAGAATACTAGATAAATTTACAGTGATAGTAGTTACAGACATGTGGGAAGCTAAGTATATAGAAAAAATGCATATGAATCATGCAAAAACATTTAATGAGGCATTAGAAAAAGCATTTAAAATAAAAGGAAGAGAGGCTACTATAACTTTAATTCCAGATGGTGTATCAGTAATAGTTCGATAAAAATAAAAAAATTAAATAAAAAAGTTGCAATAGTAAAAAAAATGTAGTATACTAAAAATACGTCAGAGATGACAGTAAAAAAGTTTCAATTAGATTAATAATTTCTCTAAGATTAGAGGTTGTTATATCAATTTAGATTCTTTAATTTTAGGAGGAATAAGAAATGACAGATAGAACATTAACATGCAGAGATTGTGGAGCTGAATTCGTATTTACAGTAGGAGAGCAAGAATTCTACAAAGAAAAAGGATTCGATAACGATCCAGTTAGATGTCCTGCTTGTAGAAGAGCAAGAAAAGAACAAAACAGAAGATAGTTTTGATTATTAAAGGTTACAGTGCAAACTGTAACCTTTTTTTGCGTATAAAAGCTTATTTAGAAGCATGTATCCTTTTTCCGCTATCTTTTATAAGTGGAGAAGAGTGCTAAACAGGAAAAAATACTTTAATAGAATTTGTTAAGAAGGTATAATAGAGAAAAAAAGAAAAAAGAGGTAATAAATGTATAGGGTATTGATTGTTGAGGATGATTTTATTATAGGTAGAGAAATTAAAAAGGCACTGCAAAGTTGGAATTATGTTTCCATAAATGTAGAAGACTTTAAAAATGTTATAGAGGAGTTTATAAATTTTAAGCCAGATATTATTTTATTAGATATTAAACTTCCTTTTTATAATGGATATCATTGGTGCACAGAAATAAGAAAGATTTCTAAAGTACCAATAATTTTTATTTCATCAATAGAAGAAAGTATGAATATTATAATGGCTATGAACATGGGGGGCGATGATTTTATAACAAAACCATTTAATATGGATGTTTTGGTATCTAAAATTTCAGCTCTTTTAAGAAGAACATATTCATTTAATAATGAGACCAATATTATTGAGCATAAGGGAATAATTTTAAATTTAAATGAGTGCAAAGTAATTTTTGAAAATAAAAGCATTGAGTTAACTAAAAATGAATTTAAAATTTTAAAGATTTTGTTTGAAAATAAAGAAAAAGCTATTTCAAGAGAAGATATTATGGTAAAGCTTTGGGATAGTGATAGCTTTATTGATGATAATACTTTAACTGTGAACATGGGAAGGCTTAGAAAAAAACTTAAGGATATTAATATAGATAATTTAATAAAAACTAAAAAGGGTATTGGATATATGGTGGATTAAAATGTTTTTAGAATATATAAAAGAAAAAAGAAGTGTTATAGCTTTAGTTTTAATAAATTTAAGTGTATTTGGAGTAACATC
>NZ_JBOFRG010000090.1:0-1272 GCF_051650885.1 Clostridium sp. | reverse complement strand
TGTATAGAAGAGCCTAAGTACAGAATCTTTCATCTGACAAGGTTTCTTTTTCAAGAGATCTTCAGTGTAATGAGTTTTCCTTGGTATTATCGTCTCGGGTCTTGTGTCATACCTTTCATGTTGTACCTCTTTAAATTTTCTTCTTGAACTCGCCAGATTCTCCAATTCTTTCTCAATCTCTTCTTCATCAGCTTCGTCTTCCCCAGAGAGATACTCTCAAGGGTTTTCTTAAGCACAACAGACTGGATGTTTCCTTCAAATGTAAGTTTGATTCCCAGAATTTGGATGTAATTCTTGTGATTTGTCGTTACCACACTATCCCATGCCACTACATAAGGAACTATTCTTGTTTTAGCTTTGAGTATTAATCCGATCTCATTAGCAAGAAGATTGTTGACGTAACCTTCTCTGAAGTACGTCTCTAAGATATTGTTTTTATAAACAAATTTATTTAATTGTTTGTCGGGGTATTATCTGGGATTGTATTCTCTAAAATTTTCTTGTCTTGAATAATTGTTGGTCATCTTGTTTTCTGCCATAGGGTTCAGTTTCGGACTGTATTAAAGCTTTTAAATGTTTGTTTAATCAACTGAATATATCAAACTAAAAAATAGATTAATAAAGATGGTGATTAATTAAATTATAAACAAAACAAATAAAGAAAAAATGTGTGGTATCAATGAGTATACCACAATTGTAAACTCTTAATTTCAAATTTAATTTAACTGTGAGAAGATCTTGGTCGTTTATTTAGCTCGAAAATCTAAATCTCCTTTATCTTCTTATTTAATTCAAGATATCAAGCTTGTTATTTTTGACCTTAATAATGTCTGTAAAGATATGCGTATCCACTTGTATCTCAGCATTATCAAAAGACAATACTTCTTGTATAAAGTAAGTTCTTATCTTACTAGATTTTCTTAAGCCATCCTTCTAACATATCAAGATATGTAGACATCTTTTTACCTCGTTGTCTCTTCTCATATAATCAAAACCAAACATTCGATCAAAAATGAAAACTAAATGATCTTCAGTCTTTCTATTAGATCTTCAGATAGAATAATTGTCTTTTCAATCATTAAAAGATATTTCTATCTTGTAGAAAGATGTAATTTGCTTCAGATCTAGCCTGGTTGTTTTCCTTTTACCAATCATGAAGAATACCCCTTTTAAAAACTAGTTCATTCTCTCTTGCTCTGTACAATCTTTCAGTGACTTGTTCGAAATTAAATCTCTCTGTAGATATGAGTATTTTGGGATTTGACTGGTTTT
>NZ_JBOFRG010000089.1:0-2467 GCF_051650885.1 Clostridium sp. | reverse complement strand
TGGCAGAAATAGTATTTTTACATGGAATCAGATGGGCCATTTTGCTGAGCATGTCGATGACGACTAGAACACTGTCATTTCCTTGTTTACTGACAGGAAGGTTTGTCACAAAATCCATGGAGATCTGATCCCATCTTCGACTGGGAATCTGTAATGGCTGTAATAGTCCTGCTGATTTTTGACTAATACGTTTACTGGTCTGGCAACGAACACAAGACGCTACATAATTAGTAATATACTTTTTCATACCTGGCCATACATAACAACGGCTAACGGCTTGATACGTTTTCTTTTCTCCAGGATGTCCCGCAGTTAAAATGTCGTGGTGAGCATAAATAATATGCACCCGATACAAATCGTCATCTGGGACACAGATTCTCCAGAGAGTTTCACATCTCTGTTTCAAGTAATTTCCATGGAGAAGATATTCTTCGATAAGTTTTCCTCGATTCGTCTTGTATCGATGTATTCTCTGGTGTTTTAGCACCTTCAAAATTGGTCCCCATTTTTCGCTTTTAATTAAAGCTTTAAACCAATTTTCGTCTCCGATAACAATTCCAGTTATCTCTTTTTCGGAATTTTCTTTGTCAATACGGGGTAATCCCGTAGTTCGGGAGTCAATAGCACTGGTATTCTCGTTCTCAGGTAGAACTGTAGGAGGATCATCTCCTGTAGTCGGGTCTAAGGGTGTTGCACTAGGCAACGGGTTCGGGGTCGAACTTGACCGAGAGGAGGAAGGATTCTGGTCAATAGTCGTAGTGATCACATTTCGCTTTTTCCACTCCTCTCTTCGTCTTTTTCGTTTAGACAACGGTTTATTTTCGGTTTCGTCTAATATGTCAAAATCTTTACCAAAACGCTTTTGGTAGTAATTTCGTCGTGCTTGATCGTCGTTTTCGGAAGGAAATTCTTTTCGGGTCTGCCCTCGAGTAATAGCAAGTAATATCGGGGCCGGAAGAAGCTTGTCCTTCAAAGGTAAACGAGATAATGCGTCTGCCGCAATATTCTTTTTTCCGGGCAGATAGTCAATAGTTAAATGGGGAAATTCACTGAGGAATGACAACCATTTAGCTGTCCGGCTACGCACTGGTTGAGTAGTGCTAGATCGTAATAAGTATTGGAGAGGTTGATGGTCTGTTAATAGACGAATTTCGGGAGCTTCTCTCAGAAGATGTTGCCATCTCTGTAATGCCGTTATTAGGGCCAGTAGCTCCAGGTCGTAAGCTGGGTAGGCTAGTTGGGGACCAACCAGCACATGGCTCATAAACGCCACAGGTTTTCCGTTCTGTTCTAAAGTGGCTCCTATCCCGGTAGCAGAAGCATCGGTCTTAAGCACAAAAGGCTGTGTCGAATCAGGGAGCGCCAAAGTAACGTATTCGGCTAATCGTTGTTTAAGAGTTTGGACGGCTATAGTGTGCTCTGGAAGCCAGCTGAACTCCACATTTTTCTTGGTTAGTCGTGTTAAAGGTGCTGCAATCTGAGCAAAGTCCGGACCCATGAACATTCGACAATAATTTACAATTCCGAGAAATTGTCGTACCTGGGTAACATTTTCAAGTATTTCCGGGAGAATGCTAATCTCATTAATCTTTGATCGGGAAGGTATTACTCCATCAGGGGTAATAGTATACCCCACATATTCGATTTTATCTGTCATGAATTTACATTTTACAAATTTACAATAAAGTCGAACTTCTCTTAACCGTTTGAAAACTGATGCAAGATGTTCTAGATGTAGTTCCCGAGTTTTGGAATAAATTAGAACATCATCCATATACACAACTACACATTTTCCCAATAAGTCAAAGAATACCTGATTCATCACGGTTTGGAATATACTAGGAGAACCCTTTAATCCAAAAGGCATAACTCGAAATTCGTACTGTCCAAACGGTGTGTGAAAAGCTGTTTTGTGCTGATCTTCGGGAGCAATTCTGATTTGGTGAAAGCCTCGTGCCAAGTCCAGGGCTGAAAAAACCCGTGCTCCTCGAAGCATTTCCAAAACCTGCTGAATGTTCGGGGGTGGGAAATCTGGTGCAATTGTGATTCGGTTGAGTTCGCGATAATCAATGACAACTCGTGCATCATTTTTTCCCTTAATCGTATCCCCATCGGTCTTCTTGCTAACACAAAAACAAGGGGCCGCGTAAGGGGTATGGGATATAGCGATTTGTTCAGCTTCTAGTAATTCTTCGATATGTGCTTTCAGTATATCCCAATCGCGCGCGCTGTGCTTATATCGGAATCCTTTGGGAGGAATTTTTCCAGGGATAGTCGTGATATTCATGTCAACACATTGGGTAGTTGGGATCATCCGGGGGAATTTATCGGGAAAGATATCAGCATAGTCTCCGAGAAGAGGAATAAGAACTGGATCGAGTTCTTTCCTCACATTTTCGAGATGTTCTCGGAATGTTGTAGTTTCGGGGTGGATTTGATTGAACTGTTGAAGATAAGTGGCAATATC
>NZ_JBOFRG010000088.1:0-16209 GCF_051650885.1 Clostridium sp. | reverse complement strand
TGAATTTAATCTATCCATTTCAGTTTTACATCTTTTAAGCCATCTTGTTGTTCTATCTACTGATTTTTCAACATACTCTCTTGTTGATGGTATTGGGATACACTCATCAAATGCCATAGCTATTGTAGATGCTAAATTACTTTGAATTTGCATACTCTCTTCTGGTCCCATAAAGATTTTTCTTCCATCTATATGTGAATTAAAGTATACTCCTTCTTCTTTTATTTTTCTCATACTTGCAAGTGAAAATACTTGGAATCCACCTGAATCTGTAAGAATTGGTCTATCCCAATTCATAAATTTATGAAGTCCACCTAATTTAGCTACTGTAGTATCACTTGGTCTTAAATGTAAGTGATATGTATTAGATAGCTCTACTTGACATCCTATTTCCTTTAAATCCATACTTGAAACTGCACCCTTTATAGCTGCAAGAGTTCCAACATTCATAAATACTGGTGTTTCTACAACTCCATGAGGTGTTTCAAATCTTCCTCTTCTTGCTTTTCCATCTTTTTTTAACAAAGTATATCTTTTGCTCAAAATTTTTCACTCCTATTCTTTACTTTATAAACATCGCATCTCCAAATGAGAAGAATCTATATTTTTCTTTAACTGCTACATTATAAGCATTTAATACATTTTCCTGCCCCGCAAGAGATGAAACTAACATTATTAATGTTGATTCTGGTAAATGGAAGTTTGTTATTAAGTTATCTACAACTTTAAACTTATACCCTGGATATATAAATATATCTGTCCATCCACTCGATTCTTTTATTTTTCCATTTTCATCCCCTACTGTTTCTAGTGTTCTAGTTGATGTAGTTCCTACCGAAATTATTCTTCCACCATTTTCTTTGGTTTTATTTATTAAATCAGCTGTTTCCTTACTTATTTGATAAAACTCTGAGTGCATTACATGATTATTTATATCATCAACTTGAACTGGTCTAAATGTACCAAGTCCAACGTGTAATGTTAAATACCCTATATTAATGCCTTTTTCTTTTATCTTTTCTAATAACTCTTCAGTAAAATGCAATCCTGCTGTTGGTGCCGCAGCTGACCCTTTTTCTTTTGAATAAACTGTTTGATATCTTTCCTTATCATCTAATCTTTCATGAATATATGGTGGTAATGGCATTTCTCCTAGAGAATCTAAAACCTCTTCAAATATGCCTTCATAAGAAAACTCTATAATTCTATTTCCTGTTTCTAATACTTCTATTACTTCACACTTTAACTTTCCATCACCAAAAGTAAACTTTCTTCCTACTCTTGCTGTTTTACCAGGTTTCGCTAAACATTCCCACTTGTCGCCTTCTAGTCTTTTTAATAATAAAAATTCTATTTTCCCACCTGTTTCTTCTTTTTGCCCTATAAGTCTTGCTGGCATTACTCTAGTATTATTTAATATTAAAGTATCTCCTTCATTTAAATAATCTATTATATCACTAAATTTCTTATGTTCAATTTCACCAGTTTTTTTATCTAAAACCATTAACCTTGATGAATCTCTTTCTTTTAATGGATGTTGTGCTATTAATTCTTCTGGTAAATTAAAATCAAAATCACTTACTTTCATTTTCTTACTCCTCACTTTTAAAAAAGCTTTTTTGTTCACCTACGCTTTTTTTATCATTCATTTTTCTTCCTAAATGTTTATATGCTTTTTCAGTTGCCATTCTTCCTCTAGGAGTTCTTACTATATATCCTTGTTGTAAAAGATATGGCTCATAAACATCTTCTATTGTTCCAAGCTCTTCTCCTACAAAATAAGATAAAGTTTCTATTCCTACAGGTCCACCTTTAAAATTATCTATAATGGCTTCTAATATTTTATTATCTACTCTATCAAAGCCTTTGTCATCTACTTCTAATAAAGACAATGCTCCTCTAGCTTCTTTAAAGCTTATTATATTGTCACCTTCAACCTCTGAATAATCTCTAACTCTTTTTAAAAGTCTATTTGCAATTCTAGGTGTTCCTCTTGAACGCCTAGCAATTTCTCTTGCACCCTCTTCAGTTATTTTAGAGTTGAATACCATTGCACTTCTAATTATTATATTTGTAAGTTGTTCTTCTGTATAGTATTCCATAGCACATAAAACACCAAATCTATCTCTAAGTGGTGATGTTAACATTCCAACTCTTGTAGTTGCTCCAATTAACGTGAATTTTGCTAAGTCTAATCTTATAGATTTAGCTGCTGCACCTTTCCCTATAACAATATCTAAAGCATAATCTTCCATTGCAGGATAAAGAATCTCTTCAACACTTCTGTTTAATCTATGAATTTCATCTATAAAAAGCACATCATTATCACTAAGTGTTGTAAGTATTGCTGCTAAATCTCCTGCTCTTTCAATTGCTGGTCCTGACGTTATCTTTAAGTTTCCACCCATCTCTTTTGCAATTATATTTGCAAGAGTAGTTTTTCCAAGTCCAGGAGGTCCATATAAAAGAACATGGTCTAAAGCCTCGCCTCTTTTCATTGCTGCTTTTATAAAAATATTTAGTCTTTCTTTTACTTTATCTTGTCCTATATATTCATTTATTTTTTCTGGTCTTAAGCTAAGTTCTTTATCTTCACCAAGCTCATCTGGAGTTATTATTCTTTCCACTTAAAACTCACCTACCCCATTAAAACTTTTAATGCTTCTTTTATCATTTCCTCAATGCTACCATCAGTCTTTATCTTTTTAATAGCTAAATTTGCTTCTTTTTCTGAGTACCCCAATGCTAACAATGCTCCTAGAACCTCTCCAATATTTTCGAAATTCTTTTCTTTCTCTCCCATTATTTCTAATCCTTCATCATTTAAGAACTCATCAGGTTTAAGTTTATCTTTTAATTCTAAAATTATTCTTCCTGCTGTCTTCTTTCCAATTCCAGGTGCTTTACATAAATGTTTATCATCACCTGTCATTATAGCATATTTCAAATTTGTTATTTTACTTATTGATAGTAATGATAATGCAGCTTTTGCACCAACTCCATTTATTGATAAAAGCATATTAAACATATTTAGTTCATCTCTTGAAATGAACCCATATAAACCAATAAAGTCTTCTCTTACTATTTGTGTTAAATACAACATAACGTCTTCAGATACTTTTGGCATTTCTGACATAGTTATTCCTGAAGTAAATATTTTATATCCTATATTATTATTTTCTATTATTATGTAATCTTTAATAATTCCTATATACTTACCTTTTATATATTCATACATATATTTTCCCTCCCACTTTTCTTATATGAAAGTATGTTCTCATTAAATCTACTTATTACTTTATCATTTTACTAAAAATCTTTCAATGGAATAATATAAAAATAGGACATAATATTTATTACGTCCTATCCTAATCTTCTCATTAAGAATTTAATCCTGACATCTCATCTTCTACTTCAGCTAAACTCTCTGATGAAAAATATGTTTTATTTTTTATTTTTTCGTATTCTTCGGGTCTCAATCTTATTAAATCTAAAGACGTTTCATACTGTGTTACTATATGCATATCTCCGTTCTCGTCTGATTTAAATATTGCCAAATAGCCATCCTTTTCACCTATATGGTATTTATTTATATTTTCTTTTTTTTCTTTTTCTTTCTTGAAACTAAAAACTCGCTCTCCTTTATTATCTAATAAATAACCTTCCGCCTTTAAAGCTTCCTTTATTACTTCCTCAGTTATTATTTTTTCAATGCCATACTTTTCTTTAAACATATCTAAACTCAAGGTTTTTTCTAATTTTTCTCCTGCGTAAAGTGCAATTACTAAATCTTCTCTAAGTTCTTTGTTATCATAACTTAAAACTGGTGTTTCATTTCCTTCTTTTTTTGTTTTACTATTTAAAACTATGCTATATGTGGCTGTCAATAAAGAAATTAAAGCCAATCCACTACATGCCAATATTATTCCTGTTTTTTTCTTCATTTATTATCACTCTCCTTTCCTGTGATTATTGACATTTTTTTATTTTTTTATACATTTAAAAGTTGACTTTTTTGATGGGGATTATTATAATTTGAACAAAGCTTTAACTACAAGGAGATTTATATGAATAAAAAACAAAAATTTTTATTACCTGTTTTATTACTTATTTTTATATCTATTTTTTTTCTATCCTTTACTTATCTGAAAAAAAATACTGATAACACTTCTAACACTTATAAGGGGACTATAACTGTTGGTACCTCTGGAACTTATTACCCATTTACATATTTAGATAATGGTAAACTTAATGGTTTTGAAATCGATGTCTGGAATGCCATTAGAAAAGAATTAAATTACAAAATTGAATTTAAAACTGCTTCTTTTAGTGGACTTTTTGGAATGCTTGATAGTGGAAAAGTGGATACTCTTGCAAACCAAATTACAGTTACTAATGAAAGAAAAGAGAAATATGATTTTACTACTCCTACAACTTATAGTGGTGCTCAAATAGTTGTTAATAAAGGCGATACCTCTATAAAAAATGTATCTGACTTAAAAGGAAAAAAAGTAGGTGTAGATTTAGGAAGTAATTATGAGCAAATTTTAAAGTCTTATAATAAAGATAATTCTTTCCAAATAATCACATATCAAAACACAGATGCTGCTTTCAATGAACTTTTACTTCATAGAATACAAGCTGTTGTTATAGACCGTGTGTCAGCTATTTCTACTATTAAGGAGAAAAACTTAGATTTACAATTAGCAGGTGCACCTATTGATAAAATAGAAAATGCCTATCCTTTTAATAAAAACAATGCTGAACTTATGAATAAAGTAAACTCTGCAATTCAAACTTTAGAAAAAAATGGGACATTAAAATCTATTTCTGAAAAATGGTTTAACACTAATATTACAAGTCCATCTACTAATATTGATTATAATGCTAATTTAACGGAAAATACTTCTAAATCAAATACCTTTGATTTTATGTATACCCTTTCCCTTTTACCATTATTATTGAAAGCTGTTAAAATAACATTATCATTATCAATCTTAGGAATGGCTCTTGGTCTTTTAGTTGGTATAGTGCTTTCTATAATAAGATTATATAAAGTTCCTGTACTAAAACAGTTAGCAGAACTTTATATTTCATTCTTTAGAGGAACTCCTCTTTTAGTTCAATTATTTTTACTTTATTTTGGCTTACCTCAAATTTTCCCTGCACTACATAATATGAGTGCATATACAGCATCTTTAATTGGACTTGGTTTAAACGCTTCTGCATATATTGCTGAAATTCTTCGTTCTTCTATTTCTGCTATTGATAAAGGTCAAATGGAGGCTTCTCTTTCGCTAGGAATGTCTTATGCACAAGGATTAAGAAGAATTGTACTACCACAAGCTTTTAGAATTGCAATCCCACCTCTTGGTAATATTTTTGTTGATACTGTAAAGGGATCTTCATTAGCCTTTACTTTAGGTGTTGTTGATATTTTAGCTACAGCTCAAATGGCTGCTGCATCAAGCTATAAATTCTTTGAAAGTTATGTAGCCGTTGCTATAATTTATTGGATTATAATTCTAATTTTCAATGCTTTCCAAAGAAAATTAGAAAAAAAGCTTTCAGCATATTAGGAGGTTAAAATATGATTAACGTAAAAAATTTAAAGAAAAGCTTCAATTCTGTTGAGGTCTTAAAAGATATTAATTTAAATGTAGAACATGGTGAAGTAGTTGTTATATTAGGACCATCTGGTTCTGGGAAAAGCACACTTCTTCGCTCATTAAATTATCTTGAAAAACCTGATAGTGGTTTTTTAAAAATAGATAAACTGTCTATAGATTTTTCTAAGATTTCTAAAAGTGAAATTAGCCTTTTAAGAAAAGAATCTGCTATGGTTTTTCAAAATTACAACCTTTTTAATAATAAAACTGTTTTAGAAAACGTAACTGAAGCTTTAATTTTAGTTCAAAAAAAATCTAAAGAAGATGCTATTAAAATTGGTCTAGACGCTTTATCTAAAGTTGGTATGATAGAAAAAAAAGATGTTTATCCTAAAACTTTATCAGGTGGTCAAAAACAAAGAGTTTCAATAGCTCGTGCTATTGCTTTAAATCCTGATGTTATTCTTTTTGATGAGCCAACTTCTGCTCTTGATCCTGAACTAGTTTCAGAAGTTTTAGCAACTATAAAATCTTTAGCTAAGGAAAAAAGAACTATGATTATAGTGACTCATGAAATAAATTTTGCTCGTGATGTAGCTGATAAAATTATTTTTATGGCTGATGGTTTCGTTGTTGAAGAAGGCTCTCCTGATGAAATTTTTACAAATCCAAAGGAAGAAAGAACTAAAAGATTTTTACAAAAATTTCTTTAATTCCTGATTAGTAAACCACTGATATTTATATATATCGGTGGTTTATTCCTTTTAAACCCATTTTTTCTATTTTTAACTTTGCATTATATTAAAATCATCTTTATTATAGATAGGTAAACAAACTATAGGATGTTAAATAATACTTTATTTTAAATAAATTATCACTCAATATCCTAAAAATTTAGGAGGTTTTTTATGGACGATTCAAAAGTTAAACAAAAAATCCTTGGTAAAACTGGTTTTGTCGCCTTTGTAGGATTTTTAAGTGCCTTTGTTCCAATGTCTACGGATTTGTATTTACCTGCACTTCCAAATATGATAAATGAATTTCATACAAATGTTCAGACACTTAATTTAACTATTACTTTTTTCTTTTTATTTTACGCTATTAGTATGCTTTTTTGGGGACCTTTAAGCGACAAGCATGGTAGACGAAAAATTTTATCTGTTGGAATGATTCTATATACTATTGGTAGTATTTTTTGCTTTTTTTCTAAGAGCGTAGAAATACTTATTCTATCTAGAATCTTACAGGCTATTGGTAGTGGTTCTGCTGTTTCTGTTTCTACTGCTATGATGAAAGATGTATACACTGGTAAAAAGCTAGTGGCTATGCTTGCAACTGTTCAATCAATTGCTATGACCACACCTGTTATTGCACCTACTATAGGTTCATTTATTTTAAATTACACATCATGGCATGGGATATTCTTCGTTTTATCTATTGTAGGAATAATTGCTGTAATATTTAGCTTTTTACTAACAGAAACTTTACTTACTTATACTACTGGAAACTTATTAAAGGTATTTTCTAATTTAGTAGTTGTTGCAAAGAATCCTAAATTCTCTGCCCTTTTAGTAGTTTTTTCAATTTTAAGTATTCCTATGATGGCTTATATTACAATGTCTTCATACATATATATTGATGGTTTCAAGCTTTCAGATCAAACATATAGTTTATTTTATGCATGTACAGGAATATTTTTAGTTTTAGGTCCAATTATTTATGTTAAACTATCAAAAAAATTAAAGGATTCTTTTATAATTAAAACTTGCTTAATTTTAGTTTTAATAAGTGGTATTCTTCTTCAAGTAGTTGGCTTTAAGAATCAATATACCTTTATTTTAACCATTATTCCTGCAATGTTGTTTGGAAATATGTTAAAACCACCAGGAACAAATCTTATGCTTCTTCAACAAAGCACTAATATTGGTTCTGCTTCTGCACTTATAAGCTTTGGTAGTACTATTATGGGAAGCCTTGGAATGTTTCTTATTACTTTTAATTTTGGAAATAAAATATGCAATATTGGTTTTATGTATTTAGTTGTTTCTTTAATTAGTCTTATAATTTGGTTTATTTTAACTAAATTTAATCTTATTAAATTAAATAGCTAAAACCCACCCTCTTTATTGTTTACAAAAAAGATACAATATGATATTGTTTTTTTGTAACATATAGGGGGATTTTTTATGCAAAGAAAAAATTTAAAAATTTATTTATCACTACTTACTATATTTCTATCTTTAAGTTTTATAGGCTGTTCTGCTTATACACCTAAAGATTCATCTTCTAAAGATAATACTTCAACAAGCGACACTATTTCAAAATCTGATAGCAATTCACAAACCTCTGAATCTAAAGATGAGATAAAGGTAAATGAAAGTCAGAAATCTAACGATCTTAAAATTCATTTTATAGATACAGGAAATAGTGATGCTATATTAATTCAAGGGGATAAAACTTTATTAATTGATGGTGGAGAAAATAATGATGAAAATCTTATTGCTAACTATATAAAAAAGCAAAATATAGATACATTAGATTATGTTGTTGCAACTCACCCACATGCTGACCATATAGGTGGTCTTGATAAAGTTATTGATAATTTTACTGTCAGCACTCTTTTAGTTGCAAATGGTGATTCTGATTCTACTACGTATAAAGACTTTATAAATTCAGCATCTAAAAAAGGATTATCACCTAGTGTTCCTTTAGAGTCAGCAGTATTCCAATTAAGTAATTCTGCAAGCTTTAAAGTTTTCAATACTAATGGTGGTTCAAATGCTAATGATCAATCGTTAATCATATTATTAGAAAATGGAAATGATAAATTGTTATTTACAGGTGATGCTGAAAAAGAAGCTGAATTAGAAACTTTAGACAAACTTTCTGATGTTGATTTATTAAAGGTTGGACATCATGGTTCTAAAACTAGTACAAGCACTGAACTTTTAAACAAAGTTAAACCTGAATATGCTGTAATTACAGTTGGTGAAGAAAATAAATATAATCATCCTAATAAAACTACGATGGACAAATTAAAAGAAAGAAATATTATTGTTCATAGAACTGATGAATGTGGAAATATTATATTTACTTCTACAGGAAAAGGCTTAAAAACAGATTGTACTAAAGCTTCATATAACTTTAGAGATACTGAAGAGAAAAAAGAGGCTTCTTCAAGCAAAAAGCCATCAACTTCTCCAAAGCCAACTCCTGTAACTCCTAATAAACCAAAACCTGAAGAAACTACAAAACCTAAAGCTCAAATGGTTTGGCTTTCAGCTACTGGTTCAAAATATCATTCAAAAAATAACTGCGGTAGAATGAACCCAAGTACAGCAAGACAGGTAGATTTAAATACACTTTCAGGATATGAAGCATGTTCAAAATGCTTTTAACGAAAAACACTCCAAAGCTTTGGAGTGTTTTTTACTTATCCATGTATTCCCATCCTTTATCTGTTATTTTATAATAAAGTTTTTTAGGCATAATCTTTATGGTAGAATATAAAAACTTATTAAGCTTTCCTGGAACACATATTATCTTCTTTTTCTTATACAATTCTTTCAATGAAATATCTACAACCTCATGAACATTCATCCATCTTATAACTCCTCTATTTTTCAATAAATTCTCATCCATATTAAGCCTTGAATGAAAATCTGTTCTTACAAATCCAGGACAAAGACATTGCACCTTTACATTATACTTTCTTAATTCTAACCCTAAACATTCTGAAAAAGTAATTAAAAAGCTTTTAGTTGAACAATACATCCCTGAATCTCTAAATGCATTAAACCCTGCCATAGAAGCTGTATTTATAATATATCCCTTTTTATTATTTTTCATAATCTCACCAAAGGCTTTAGAAAGCTTTAAAGCTACATTAATATGAACCTTCACCATCTCAAGTGAAAAGTTTATATCTTCTTTCATAAAACTTTCTCCACCACCATAACCTGCATTATTTATAAGAAATTCTATAGAAGCCTCTTCTTTAAATTCATCTATAAATTCTTCTAGCTCCATATCATTATCTAAATTTACTATTCTCACAATTACATTAACTTTATAAGTGTCCTCAATTTCTTTTTTTATCTTCTCTAAAAGTTCTCTTCTTCTTCCAATCAAAATAAGACTATACTTTTCTTTAGCTAATCTATAAGCAAATTCTTTTCCTATTCCACTTGTAGCTCCTGTTATTACCGCTGTTTTCATCTTCTCACCTTATTCCCTTTTAATTTTTATTTTTAATTTTACAACATAATTAAAAATGCAAAAAGCCAATTTTCAAATTCTCTCATAAAATTTGAAAATTGGCTTAAATATTTATCTAAAGAATTATTAAATTATAATAATCTCTTATTCTTCCCATCCTTCTGGGAATTCAGCATTGTGGTACACCTCTTGCACGTCGTCATCATCTTCAAGTAAGTTAAGCATTTTTTGGAATTTCTTAGCATCATCTTCGCTTATAGCTGTCATAGTATCTGGAATCATTTTAACTCCAGCTTCTAAGAATTCTATTCCTTGTGCTTCTAAGTTTTCTCTTACTTCACCAAATGCTTCTGGTACTGTATATACTACAAATACTTCATCCTCTGCTTGGAAGTCATCTGCTCCAGCATCTAATGCCATCATCATAACTTCTTCTTCATCTAAATCATTTCTCTCTATAACAATTTCACCTTTTTCTTGGAACATGAATCCAACACATCCTTGTGTTCCCATGTTTCCTCCACCTTTAGTGAAAGCACTTCTAACATTTCCTGCTGATCTATTTTTATTATCAGTTAATGTATCAACTATTACTGCAACTCCTGATGGACCGTATCCTTCATATACAATGTGGTCATAGTTTACATTTGCTAATTCTCCTGATGCTTTTTTAATAGCTCTTGTTATTGTATCATTTGGCATGTTTGCTGCCTTTGCCTTTGCTATTGTATCTCTAAGCTTTGCATTAGAGTCAGGACTAGGACCACCTTCTTTTGTCGCCATTATTATTTCTTTTCCTATTTTTGTGAAAATCTTTCCTCTTTTTGCATCCATTTTACCTTTTTTGGCTTGGATATTATGCCATTTTGAATGTCCTGACATTTTTATTCCTCCTGTCGTCTCATAAAGTTTTTTACCTTAAAATTATATCATTCTAATTTATATACTTCAACTTTCCAATGTTTATATTTTATTTACATTTTTTAGTTATATACTTTTGTACAAACGATTGTTTTCTTTAAAGTAAATTTCTTTTTCACTTTCTTTTATTATTCCTTTTCCATTAGTTATCTGAGTAAATTCATTTTTCATAATTTCTATATTGATAACTTCTGCATATATGGAAATTAAGACCTTATCTGTATATTCAACCTCTTCAATATACCATTCTTTTTGTCCACATACATGTTGTATTTTTCCAAGCAAATCGTAAGGTGCTTCAATTGATATTTTAGCTCCATCTACTTTTTCTACAACACCACCTGCTTTTAATGCAATGCTTGCCCCTTTTGTATAAGCTCTTGTAAGTCCTCCTGCTCCAAGTAAGACTCCTCCAAAATATCTTGTAACTACAATTGCGCAATCAGTTACATTACTTTTTTTCATAACTTCTAAAATTGGAATACCTGCTGTTCCTTGTGGCTCGCCATCATCTGAATACCTTTGAATTCCGTAATTTTCTCCAATAACATATGCAAAGCAATTATGTCTTGCTTGTTTATGCATACTTTTAATTTCTGCTACAAACTCTTTTGCTTCTTCTTCATTTTCTACTCTTTTTGCATATCCAATAAATTCAGATTTTTTTTCTTCAAATCTATCTTCTCCATAATCCCTAATTGTTATATAGGCCATTTATTTCCTCCTTTATAATTTTTATTCCCTCTTTTATTTTTTCTTCATCAACTTGTGAAAATCCTAATCTAAAACACCTTTCACCTTCTTTTTTGTTTTTAAAGAAAAATACTCCTGGTGTTATAAATATATTCTTTTCTTTTAATTTTAAAAATAGCTTGATTGAAGATATATTGTCATCTTTAAATTGAATAAAAAAGTTTAAACCACCCTTTGGTTTTCTATAAATTACAAACTGGCTTAAATGCTTATCTATTTCTCTATCCATTATTTTATACCGCTTTTTGTATTCTTCAGATAACTTTCTTATATTTTCTTTCCAATCCCATTTACCAATATAATACTCAAGGGCTCTTTGCATTAAACTTGATGTTGCTATATCTGTATTAAATTTAGCCTTTAGAAAAACTTCTCTAAATTTATTTGGTGCTACAATATACCCAAGCCTTATTCCAGGAAGGAATATTTTTGAAAAACTTTTAATATAAATTACCCTATCATAAATATCTAGCTTTTTAAAAGGAACATATTCTAATGATTTTTCATAAATAAGCTCTGATAAATAATCATCCTCAATTATATAAAAATCATATTTATTTGCTAGTTTTAAAATTTCCTTCTTTTTTTCTAAACTATAGGAAATACCTGTTGGATTTTGAAAATAACTCATTACATATAAAAGCTTTACTCTATTTTGTTTCACCTTTTTTTCAAGTTCTTTAATACATAATCCATCTTCTTCTAATTTTATTTCTAATACTCTTGATTTTTTCCACCTGAATACAGATAAAGCTCCTCCATAGGTTGGCTTTTCAACAACAACTGTATCATTAATATTAAGCATTGCTTTAGATGCAATATCAATTCCTTGCTGTGCACCTGAAACAACAATTATATTATTATTGTTTAAAGTATTTTCAAAAAAAACTTTATTTATAGTTTTTCTTAATGGTTCATATCCTAATGGGTCTTGAGTTACTAAAACCTCTTCTCCATCTCTATCTAAAACCTTATTTATTATTTCTTTAAAATCTTTTATTGGAAATAATACTTCTTTATTTGTTTCACCAGTAAAATCTATAAAATCTGTTTTCTTTCTTTCTAGCATTTTAAATGTTTTAGAATATTCTTTTTTAAAATCAAAAACTACTTCCTTTTTTCTTGCAAAAGTTCCACTTCCAATTTTCTGAAAGGCATAACCTTCTTGCTCTAGCTTTTTATATGCACTTATTACAGTTACTTTATTTACACCTAATTTTTCACTTAAAGTTCGTATCGGTAATAGTTTTTCCCCATCTTCAATTTCATTATTATCTATAGCTTTTTTTATATTATCGTAAATCTCTATATATTTAGCTCTATCTCTTGTAAAATCTATATTATCAATCCACATAACATTTATAGCCCTGCCCCTTCTTCCATTCTAATTATCTTCTTACTTTTTAAATTCCACTATTTGCACTAAATTTTTTAAAGAATATCCTCTGCTTATTTATTTGCAAAAGATATTCTTTCTTTTTTAATTTAATTCTTTTGTTATATATTCTTTACTTCTATTATATATTTCTTCATCAACTTCAACTTGTAGTCTTGTTCCATTTTCTACATATTCTTCTTCTAAAATCCTTGCATTTCTGTGTAAAAGTGATACCATATCTCCTCTATCATAAGGTATTATAACCTCAATCTTTTTTAAACTATATGGTAATTTTTCTTCTATCTTATCTAAAAGAGTTTCTAGATTTATTTCTTCTTTAGCTGAAATTTCTAATATATCATAATTTGCAAACTTTTCTTTTAACTCTTCTATGTGAGAAGCTTCTGCCTTGTCAATTTTATTTAATACTAAAATTGTTTCTTTATCTAAGGCATTTAATTCTCTTAAAACCTCTTCTACAGCTTCAATTTGACCATCTGCATCTATACTTGATGCATCTACTACATGACATAAAAGATCTGCATATATAACTTCTTCAAGTGTTGATTTAAATGCTTCCACTAAATCATGAGGTAATTTCCTTACAAATCCAACTGTATCTGTAAGTGTTATAAGTCCTTTATTTCTAAGAACTATTGCTCTAGTTGTAATATCTAATGTTGCAAATAACATATCTGCTTCAAATACTTCTTCTTTTACTTTACTTCCTTTTGAAGTTGCAACTTTACATAAAGTATTTCTTAGTGTTGATTTTCCTGCATTTGTATATCCAACTAATGAAACCTTAGGAATACTTTCCTTTGTTCTTTTTTCTCTTTGAACTTCTCTAATTTTTTTAATTTTTTTAAGTTCTGTATTTAAATCATAAATTGTATCATCTATATGTCTTCTATCTGTTTCTAGCTTTTTCTCTCCAGGTCCTCTTGTTCCAATTCCACCACCAGTTCTTGATAAAACTGTTCCAAGACCTAAAAGTCTACTTTTTCTGTATTTAAGCTGAGCAAGCTCTACTTGAATCTTTGCTTCTTTAGTTTTTGCACGTCTTGCAAATATTTCTAGTATAAGAGTTGTTCTATCTATTACCTTTGCTCCTATTGCATTTTCTAAATTTCTAACTTGTGCACCTGATAATTCATCATCAAATATTACAAGATTTGCTCTTTCTATCTGTCTTAAATGTGCAATTTCTAAAACCTTTCCTCTTCCTATATAAAAAGCTGAGTCAATTTTGTTTCTAGCTTGAAATACTTTTTCTAAAACTGGTATTTCACATGCTTTTGTAAGCTCTGAAAGTTCTTCTAAACTTTCTCTAGTATCTGAACCAACTAAAATTGCTTTTTCTTCTAAATTTTCTTCTACATCATTTTCTTTTATTAAACTTTCTGAATATCTTATTTTATCTAAAATATTTACAGCATATAATTCATTTTCACTTATATTTGTTTTTTCATCACATACTAAATCTGAATTATATAATGTTAAAGTTGCTAATGAATAATCTATTATTTTTCCTTCATATACTCCAATTGCAACTATTGCGTCTAATTTTAATTTTAATAATGCAGTTAAGTCTAATGCTGATAAATTACTGTATCCATTTGGATGTGTATGTATAACTCTAACACCTGCAAGTCTTTTTTCATGAACGTCTAATATAGGTAATTCTACTGATGTTGAATCTCCTACTGCAACTGATGTTACCTTTCCACGTCTATCAATAGCAACACTTACTTCTCTTTCAATTTGTGTAGATACACGTGATATAATATCTATTATTTCTTTAGAACATGCCTCTATTTTTTGTGTTTTTATATTATAAATATCTTCTAATTCACTTAATATAGAATTTCTTATTCCTTCAATATTTCCATATATCATAAAATTCACCTCTTACTCTCTCTCTTTGAATTTGCTTTAATTCTACTCCATCTCTCCTTTATTGTAAACTCTAGGCACAAAATTTCTCCTTGATTTTTCCTTCATTATAAAGTATTTTATTTATTAAGGACAATCGATAAATAATTAATTGGAGGATTTAACATATGGAAAATAAAAAACGTAATATACTATTTTCAGAAGAGCAAATTAAGGAAAGAAATAAAGAAGTTGGGGCAGAAATAGCTAGAGATTTCAAAGATAAAAATCTTTACGTTTTATCTTTATTAAGAGGTAGCTTTATATTTGCTGCTGATTTAGTTAGAGAAATTGACACTAAAGCTAAAATTGGTTTTATGACAACGTCTAGCTATGGTGATGGAGAAGAAAGTACAGGAAATGTTAAAGTTGTAAATGATATTCCTGATAATATTGAAGGATATGATGTATTAATTGTTGATGATATAGTTGACAGTGGAATTACTATGAACTTTGTTGTTAATCATGTAAAAAAATTAGGTGCTAAATCAGTTAAAACTTGCGTTCTTTTAGACAAACCTTCAAGAAGACAAGTAGAAATTAAGCCTGATTATTGCTGTTTCCCTATCGATGATCTTTTCGTTGTTGGATATGGATTAAACTACGGTGATCATTATAGAAACATCCCTTATGTTTTCAATTGGGAAGCTTAATTAAAGATATTTAAACCTAGATAAAATTTTTATCTAGGTTTTTTTAATCTCCACTTTCAAAATCACTCGAACCAAACTGCCCTAAATCTACTGCAGTATTTGGAATTTTACCAACCACTATTGTTTCTGTTAACGGCACTTCTGTTTTTACAACTATCTCCTCCATATATAAAGGAATTTGTACATTTACTCTTGCTTCAACTTGTAAATAAATTGTATATCTTGTTTGGTTTATTCCTGCGCTTTCAAAATTACTACTAAATTTTGTAGCTACATTTCCTATTGGATCCACATTTACTGTTATGTCTGGTCCAAATTCATAATAAATACTACTATCAGTTACCCATCCTAATGGAACTTTAATACCTTCTGTTCCCATTTCTTGTATAGCCTCATTTGCCCTAGTTGATATTATTCCATTTAACTTATTTAATTTCATTGTATTTGCATTTATCATATTTATATTTCCATCTTTATCTGTTTTTATATCTACAGGTTTCTCAGTTTTAAATAATTCATCATATGCTTCTATACTTATCTCATTTATTATACGAACTATTTTATTTTTCATAGTTGCCTTTGCAAGTTCTAAAACTGTCGGCATTACTCTTTTATCAAAAAATACAATAAACATATTTATTAATACTAAAAAAAGTATTATAAATATAAACCAACCTTTTAATTTTTTCTTTTTCTTTCTTTTTGTATAATACACCATAAATAATCACCCTTATTTATTCCT
>NZ_JBOFRG010000087.1:0-3642 GCF_051650885.1 Clostridium sp. | reverse complement strand
TCTTTTGCACAAATAAAACAAGATATGGGCTTCAGGAGATTTTTATCGAAAGGTAAACAAAATGTGCTTGCTGAAAGTGTTTTACTTGCTATTGGACATAATATTAAAAAGTTACATAATAAAATTCAAGGAAATCGTATCGGAACGCATCTATTTAAAACAGACTTAATAGCTTAAGCTAAATTAAATTTTTTTAATTTTCTTATTAAGCTTGTTAAAGTGCGTCAAT
Source organism: Clostridium sp. (assembly GCF_051650885.1). GTDB lineage: Bacteria > Bacillota > Clostridia > Clostridiales > Clostridiaceae > Clostridium. The sequence continues at coordinate 3,413 of NZ_JBOFRG010000087.1, read as the reverse complement.
TTTTAATAATTTTACAAATTTAAATACATCTAAAAATTTAAAATGTAAATTATAAATATTATTTAGAAAAAGGGCTATCGCTAACGGATTTTATTTCCGCTAAAGCGACAGCCCCTTCTTTTTATATTCTAATTTTCTGATTTCACTTTTATTTTTATTAATATAAATGCTAAAACTGCTATTATCGCTGCGATTATAAATGGTGTGCTCATTCCTATAGTTTCACTTATAACTCCTGAAAGAAGTGGTGCAATTGCTGCTCCAAGCCATCTTACAAAATTATATGCACCTGATGTTATATCTCTTCCATATGGTGATTCTGCCATAGCATGAGTTGTAAATAATGCATTGTTAAGCCCTGAAACTAATCCACTCAATATAACTACTATAATTCTTATATAAGTTGAATGAGCTAAGAATAATATTCCAAGTAAAATTGCAAATATTATCAAACTCCAAGGTAAAATCTTTGAAACTTCATATTTTTTCTCAAGCTTGTGTGAAAGTACTGCTGAACCAAATGCAAGCATAAGTCCCCATCCACAAAATACTAAACCAAGAACTATAGTTGGAATTTTAAGTACAAGTGGTGTATATGCCAAAACAACAAAGAATCCATAATAATAAAACATTCCTGCTATTGCTACCTTTATAAATCTTTTTACTTTTATAAGCTTAATTAATTCTTTTACTCCAGCCACTTTTCTTTCTGTTTTATGACTTGGCTCATAAACAAAAAATGTTACTAGTAAAAATGCTATTAATATAAGTATAAAGGTTGCAATAAAAGGTAATCTCCATGAATACTTTCCTAAAATTCCTCCAACTAAAGGACCTCCAGCCATTCCAAGTCCAATAGCTGCTTCATACATTCCTATTGCACTACTTGCTTTATCACTAAAAGCTATTAATAATACCATTGCTGTTGCAAAAAATAATGCATTTCCAAGTCCCCAACCTGCTCTAAAAATTGATAACTCTAAAATTCCATTTGATAATCCACAAGATAATGCAAATATAGTAACAATTCCAAGTCCTACAACCATTAATCTTTTATTTCCAAACTTTGTTGCTAAAATTCCTGCTGGAATCATCATAATTGCCATTGTAAATATGTATGCTGTAAATAATAACTCAATTTGGCTTGAGCTTGCCCCAATACTTGCTGCAATTGTAGGTAATAATGGGTCTACAACTCCAATTCCCATAAATGCTAAAAACGTTGCAAATACTGTTATATACTTTGCCTTATTTCTTTTTTCTTCTGTATGTGTCATTTATATCATCCCTTCTTCTGAAATCTATCATATCAAAATTAATTGATAAAGTCAATTATTGATAAAGTCAATTTCAATGATAAAAAAATAAGCCTTTAAGGCTTATTCTTCTAAATTTATTAATAATCTATCTATTAATAATTTTAAGTTTTCTATTTCTTCATCTGAAAACCCTTTAAAGTTTTCTCTTGTGTTTTCTAATATTAAAGGATTTACTTTTTTATGAAATTCTTTTCCTTCTTTTGTTAAATATACTAAGTATTCACGTCTATCTGAAGGTGAAGTATTTCTTTCTATAAAGCCTTTTTTATCTAAAATATCTAATATTCTTGTAAAGGCTGCTCCATCTTTAAAGCTTATTTTAGCAAGTTCCTTTTGATTGCATCCCTCTTTAAGACTAATTGTATTCATAACATTCCATTGCTCTACAGTTATATTAAAAGGTTTAAGTTTTCTTTGAAGCTTATTTCTCATAAGAACTCTTGCCTTATAAATATCCATTCCTAAAGCTCTTCCTATTTTCTTTTCCATAAACTTACCTTCTTTCATTAAAATCAATTAAATTATATACTATAAAGCTATTTTCTTCTAATATTTTTTAAATTTAAATGCTTTCTTCTTTTCTTAGCTATAGGCATTACCCTTGTAATTTCTAATAAAACAATATTCAAAGTAAGCCATATTCCACCTAAAGAGAACCCTGTTAATACTTGACTTAAAATTTTTCCATCATAAAGTTCTGCAAGTCCTGTGCTTAAACATATTAAAATAAATACTGCAACTATACACCTTTTAAGCCATTTTTTATTTATATTTTTTATAACAATATATCCTAGGAATCCATAAATCAGTATTGCTGTATAAGAACCCTTATTCATTAAATTATCAAATAGGCTTATATTACTACTTATTAAATGAAATACATAGGAAAATACGTATTCTAAGATTCCCCCACCAATAAGTGTTACTATGGCATATTGAATTTCTAATTTTTTCTCTTTAGATTTATAAGCTATAAATCCTATTATTAGAATCAATCCTATTATATACATATAGTTTCTTGTTAAATACTCCACTAAATAAAATATACCACTAAATATATTTGAACTTCCAAATATAGTTTTAACTAAATAATATGTTATCACATTAAAAGGTTCAAATTCATTAGTGAGAAGGCCTTGTATTATGTTTACAAATCCATCAACAAGCAGAACTCCAAGAACTGCTGCTATAACAACCACAATCCTAAGATTTCCTAATGAATGAAGTATATCAACAGATAAAAGAACTCCTCTTTTTACAAATTCCACTATCTTCTCTTTATATATTTTTATTATATAAATTAAAACTACAGCCACTATCACAAACGCTGCCAAAACTATTAAATACTTGTCTATGTATTTGTGAAAAAACTTCCATCTGTCACCTAGTAGTTTTCCTATCATAGTAAAAATAGTTGCCGATACGAAAAATATATACATTTCTATCTGAATGTCGACATTTATACTGTGATACAACTTATATCCTAAGACTTTCGTTTTGTATCTTCCTTCTTCACTCTATCTGATTTTGTAGTGATAAATCACTTACTACTCTCATTTGTATGACAATCCAAAGGCTTAAATTCCCCAGTATCATTGGGTACATATTCAGAACCTATTTTAGGTTAGGCACTCTGAATTGAATAATTTGCTAAGTTAATACTTGCATTTAAATCTCTATCCATTTTGAGACCACAAGAACATTTATATATTCTATCTTTAAGTCTTAAATCTTTCTTGATAGTTCCACAACAAGAACATTTTTTTGATGAGGGAAAATATTTATCTGCTTCTATAAACTCTATTCCATATTTTTGACACTTATATCCAATTTGTCTTTTAAACTCATATAAGCATTGCTCTGCAATAGCTTTCGCTAGATGTTTATTCTTCATCATATTTTTGATATTAAGAGTTTCCATTACAATTTTGCTAGGCTTGGTTTTCACAATAGCATTTGTACTTTGGTGTAAATGGTTCGTTCTTATATCAGTAAGTTTTTTGTGTAAATTGCGAATTACTTTATTTTGTTTTTGGATATTTTTCATATCCTTTAAAGGTATTTTGAAAATTGGTTTTCTATTTTTTGCATAAC
>NZ_JBOFRG010000086.1:0-5966 GCF_051650885.1 Clostridium sp. | reverse complement strand
GGAGATGTTATTCCATATACAATAGTTCTTAAAAATACAGGAAATGTTAATGCAACAAGTGTTTTATTTAAAGATACAGTTCCAAGTGGAACTACTTTAAATGCAGGAACACTTAAATTAAATGGAAGTGCAGCACCTGGAAACTTAACAAGTGGTGTAACCGTTGGAACTTTAGCACCTAACCAAGTTGCAACAATAACATTCGATGTTACAATAACAACTATTCCAGCTGTAAATCCAATTCCAAATGAAGGTATTGTTGATTATTCATATTTAGTAGACCCAACTCAAGCACCAAGAACAGATTCTCAAATTTCAAATAAAGTAACTACTACTATAAAGCTTGCACTTATCTCAAATGTAGATGGTGGATTAGTTAAATCTAATGATTTAACTTTTGCTAAAGTAGGAGATCAGATAACTTATACAATTCCAATTAAAAATACAGGAAATGTTGATGCTAATAACGTATTAATTAAAGATACAATTCCAAATGGAACATCTTATGTACCATCTTCATTAACAGTTGATGGTGTTCCTAATGCTGGAAGCATAAGCAGTGGAATAACGCTTGGTACAATCGTTCCAAATGGAGTTAAGACAATTTCATTTAAAGTTTTAGTAGATACAATTCCAGTACCAAATCCAATTCCTAACCAAGCTTTAATTGATTACTCATTTACAGTAGATACTCCAAATGATACAAATACTAAAAACTTATCAAATACAGTATTAACAACAATAGCACAAGCTTATATAAGACCTTCTGATGGTGGCCTTGTAAAATTAGTAGATAAAGCTTTTGCTGATGTAGGAGAAACTGTAACTTATACAGTTGTTCTTAAAAATACTGGTAATGTAGATGCAACTAATGTTAAACTTTTTGATACAATTCCAAATGATACAACATTAGTATCTGGAAGTATTTTAGTAAATGGAGTGGCTGGAACTGGTGATTTAGTTACAGCTGGTGTTACTGTTGGAACTATTGCACCAAATGCAGTAGCTACAGTTCAATTTAAAGTAATCGTAAATACTATTCCAACTCCAAATCCTCTTGTAAATGCAGCTGATACAACCTTTAGCTACCTTGTAGGTGCTACAACTGTAAATGATAGAAATACTACAAATAGTGTTCAAACTAAAGTTAATACTGCAATTATAACAAATGGTAATGGAAGTCTTACAAAAGCTGTAGATAAAGCTTTTGCTGATATAAATGATATAGTAACTTACACAATTACAGTTACAAATACAGGTAATGTTGATGCAACTAATGTAATTGTTAAAGATACAATTCCAACTGATACAACTTATGTAGCCTCTTCTTTAACAGTTGATGGTGTTCCTAATGCAGGAAGTATTAGTACAGGAATAAATATAGGAACAATAACTCCAAATGGGACTAAAGTTGTAGTATTTAAAGTAAAAGTAAATACTATTCCAAATCCTAATCCAATTCCTAATGAGGCCTTAGTTTCTTATGGATATAAAGTTAATCCAACTGGGGTAGATACAACAAAACAGGCTCTTACAAATAATGTACAAACAAGAGTTAACACTGCAAGAATTTCTAATAATGATGGTGGACTTGTTAAGACAGTTGATAAAGCAAATGATAGTGTAGGAAACACTTTAACTTATACAATTACACTTAAAAATACAGGGAATGTAACTGCAAACAACATTGTGTTTAAAGATACAATTCCAAACAATACAAGCTATGTGGCTAGTAGTTCTACTGTAGACGGTATTCCAAATGCTGGTGATCCGATATCTGGAGTTTCTGTAGGAACACTTGCACCAAATGAAATTAAAGTCGTTCAATTTAAAGTAACTATTGATACAATCCCAACACCAAATCCAATTCCTAACCAAGGACAAGTAAGCTTTGATTATATTGTTGATACAGTAACAAACACTTCAAATAGTCAAACTAATTTAACTAATATAGTTTCAACTACTGTAAGTCAAGCTTATATAAGACCAGAAGATGGTGGGCTTACTAAAACTGTTGATAAATCTTCAGCTGACGTAGGGGATGTATTAACTTATACAATAGTTCTTAAAAATACTGGAAATGTTGCCGCAAATAATGTAGTTGTTAGTGATACAATTCCTAGCTATACAACTTATGTACCTGCATCATTAAAAGTAAATGGAGTAGCTAATGCTGGAAATATTGGCACAGGAATAAATGTTGGAACTATAAATCCAAATGCAGTAGTAACTGTACAGTTCCAAGTTCATGTAGATAGTATTCCAAATCCTAACCCAATAATTAACCAAGCAAAAGTAGGATATTCATTTAATGTAGGAACAGGAACAAAAGCAGAAGAACATCTAACATCTATAGTTCCGACTACTATAAATAATGCATCTATAACAAATAGTGATGGCGGTTTAATAAAAGTAGCAAGTAAGGATTTCGCTAAAATTGGCGATACTATAACTTACACTATAAATTTATTGAATACAGGTAATATTACAGCTAATAATATTGTTTTAATAGATACAGTACCTTCAGCTACAACATTTGTTGCAGGTTCAGTTATGGTAAATGGAGCTTCAAGTGGAAGTTCTAATCCTAATACAGGAATTCCAGTTGGCTCATTAACACCTGGTGCTTCTGTCCCAGTATCTTTTGATGTAGTTGTAACTACAATTCCAGTACCAAATCCAATTAAAAACCAAGCTGTTGTAAACTTTAATTATACAGTTGATCCTGCAAATCCAAATGGAAAATCAAGTAGTGGTATTTCAAATGTTGTACCAACAACAGTAAATACAGGAATAATAGCAGGTTCTCCACAAAATGGAATAGTAAAAACTGTTGATAAAGCTTTTGCCGACACAAATGAAATAGTAACTTATACAATTGTTTTGAAAAATTCAGGAAACGTAGCAGTTAATTCAGTTGTTTTAAATGATACAATTCCAACAGATACAACATTTGTTACAGGTTCAGTTACAGTAAATGGCGCAAGTTCAACTGATGCTCCAAACACAGGTATAAATGTAGGAAGTATCAATTCAGGTGGTACTGCAACTATAAGCTTTAAAGTTAAAGTAAATACAATTCCAAACCCTAATCCAATTCCAAATGATGCAGTAGTAAACTATATGTTTACAGTAAATCCAGTAACAAACGAAACAGCTCCAAGTGGTAGCTTATCAAACACTGTTACAACTCAAGTTAATACTGCAAGTATTACAAATAATGATGGAAGCCTTACTAAATCAGTTGATAAGGCGTTTGCTGATATAAATGATATAGTAACTTATACAATTACAGTTAAAAATTCAGGAAATGTAGCTGCAACTAATGTAATAGTTAAAGATACAATTCCAACAGACACAACCTATGTTCCAAGCACATTAACAGTAGATGGTGTAGCTAATGCTGGAAATATCCAAACTGGAATAAATATAGGAACTGTAAATGCAGGTCAAACAAAAACAGTTCAATTTAAAGTTAAAGTTAACACTATTCCAAATCCTAACCCAATTCCAAATGAAGCTTTAGTAGCTTATGGATATAAAGTAGACCCAGCTGCAGCTGACAGACTTGCAAATGGAACTACTAATAAAGTTCAAACACAAGTTAATACAGCAAGAATAAATAATGCTGATGGTGGACTTGTTAAAACTGTTGATAAGGGATACGAAAGTGTAGGTGGCATCTTAACTTATACAATTACACTTAAAAATACAGGGAATGTTACTGCAACAGGTATTGTAGTTAAAGATACAATTCCAAATAACACAAGCTATATTGCAGGTTCTTCCTTACTAAATGGAGTGGCAGCAACAGGAGATCCTATAGTTGGAATACAAGCTTTAAGTCTTGCACCAAATGCACAAGCAGTTGTTTCATTTAAAGTTTCAGTAGATACAATTCCAACACCAAACCCAATTCCTAACCAAGCTAGTGCAAATTATTCGTACGTTGTAGATACAGTTCTTGGAACTACAAATAGTCAAAATAATTTAACTAATATAGTTCAAACTACAATAAGCCAAGCAAATATAAGACCAGAAGATGGTGGACTTACTAAAACAGTTGATAAATCAGAAGCTGATGTAGGTGATGTCCTAACTTATACAATTGTTCTTAAAAATACTGGAAATATTGCTGCAACTAATGTAATGGTTAGCGATACAATTCCAAATGATACAAGTTATGTAGCCTCTTCATTAAAAGTAAATGGAGTAGCTAATGCTGGAAATATCCAAACTGGAATAAATGTTGGAACTATAAATCCAAATGCAGTAGTAACAGTTGTATTCCAAGTTCATGTAGATAAAATTCCAAATCCAAATCCAATAGTTAACCAAGCAAAAGTTTCATATGGATTCTTAGTAGGTACACTTCCAAAGAGTGAAACTCATTTAACAGGAATTGTTCCGACTACTATAAACAATGCTTATATTGACAATTCAGATGGAGGTCTTGTAAAAGCTACAAGCAAAGACTATGCAAAAGTAGGAGATACTATAACTTATACCTTCACATTAAAGAATACTGGAAATATAGCTGCAAACAATATTGTTTTAAAAGATACAATTCCAGCTGAAACAAGCTTTGTAGCTGGTTCTGTAACTGTAGGTGGAGTAGCTAATGGAACAGCAAATCCTGGTTCTGGAATTCCAGTTGGAACTATAACTCCTGGTCAAACAGTACTAGTTACTTTTGATGTAACAGTTACTTCTATTCCAAGCACAAATCCAATTAAAAACAGTGGAACAGTAAACTACACTTATACAGTAGTATCATCAGTTCCTAACGGAAAATCTGGTAGTGGTAATTCTAATATTGTACCAACAACTATAAACACAGCTGTTATACCAGGATATCCTAAAAAAGGTATAGTTAAATCAGTTGATATGGCATTTGCTGATATTGATGATATTTTAACTTATACTGTTGTTATGAAAAATGAAGGAAATGTTCCTGCCATAAATGTAGTAATGCAAGATACAGTACCTGCTGATACAACATTTGTAGTAGGGTCTGCAACTTCAAATGGAAGTCCAATTTCTGGTGACCCAAATACAGGATTAAATGTTTCAAATATTCCACCACTTGGAGTAGTTACAGTAACATTTAAAGTTAAGGTTAATACACTTCCAAATCCAAATCCAATTCCAAATAATGCAACTGCAAATTATAGCTATGTTGTTAATCCAATTACAGGAGAAACAGGAACTGGAGCCGACACATCTAATCAAGTACTAACTCAAGTTAATACAGCAAGAATTACTGCACCAGATGGTGGTTTAATTAAAAATGTTGATTACTTGTATGCAGATGTAGGACAAACTATCACTTATACAATTCTTTTAAACAACTCTGGAAATGTTCCGGCAACTAGTGTAACTGTTCAAGATACAATTCCAAATGATACAACATTTATACCAGGTTCTGTAACTATTAATGGAACAACACAAGCTGGTGCTAATCCAAATACAGGAATCTTTGTAGGAACTTTAACTCCATTCTCTGCAAATACAGTAACATTTAAAGTTAAAGTAAATACAATTCCAAATCCTAATCCAATTCCTAACGCATGTACAATTGGGTATTCATATGTTACAAACACAATAACTAACATTGCTAAAAATGTTAAATTCCCAAGTAATATAGTTTACACAAAAGTAAATAATGCAAATATTGACTCTTCAAATGGTGGACTTATTAAATCTGTTGATAAGAGTTTTGGTGCAATAAATGATACTTTAACTTACACAATTGTAGTTAAAAACACAGGAAATGTTGATGCACTAAATGTTTTATTTAAAGATACAGTTCCAAATTCAACTATGTTAATAACAGGTTCTGTAACTGTTAATGGAGTAGTTAATTCAACTGCAAATCTTTCAACTGGTGTTCCACTTGGAACAGTTCCTCCAAATGTACCAACTACTATTCAATTTAAAGTTTTAGTAACAGATACAATGCCAAA
>NZ_JBOFRG010000085.1:0-1073 GCF_051650885.1 Clostridium sp. | reverse complement strand
TGTATATAATATTGCCAGTTGGAATTTCTAAAGTTAACTTACACCCTTTAAATGATGCTTTTATTTTTGATGCATCACTATTTGGCACTTGAAAATTTTTAACAAAATCTCTCGAATCTCTAATAATAATCATTGCAGTACTATCATCATTTGAAAAAAACTGCTTTTTTTGTGCTCTTACATAAATACATTCATCTTTAAAGTCTACCTTAATATCCTTCCTTTGCATTCCTGGAAATATACCTTCGATTAAGTATCTGTCCTCTTCATTTTTTATGTTCATTTCAATATTCGTTCTCTTAAAATCATTGTTAAATACATTACAAAAATCTATTTCATTTAGATTTTCGTTTAAAACATCTAAATAAAGATTTTTCATAAGTCCCACTTCTTTTTTCTTATCCATAAAACAATCTCCCTAGAATTTCTCTTATTAAATAAGATATTAATTCTAAGGAGATTTGCTACTAATTTATATAGTTATTTTTTCATTTTCTTCTACTTTACTATCTACTTCTTCCTCTAAAATTGGCTTTCCAAAAATTCTAACTGCTAAAATTAAAATTAAAATTCCAACTGGCAATATAATATACACCGGAACTCCAAGTCCTGCTGGAATATACCCACATATTATAGTTACAGCTCCAACAAATAATGCATACCACATTTGAGTTCTAACATGGTCTATATGGTCACACCCTGCCCCCATTGATGAAAGAATAGTTGTATCTGATATTGGAGAACAATGATCTCCAAAAATTGCTCCTGTTAAAACAGCACTTGTACAAATTACTACGTATCCCATTTCAGGTGAAACTGAATATCCTAAAGGAATTGCAAGTGGCATTAGTATTCCCATAGTTCCATAAGCCGTTCCTGTTGCAAAAGACATTATTGCCCCTAAAACAAAAATAATACTTGGTAATAAAAAGCTTGGAATAGAATCTGATAAAAGTGTTACTAAATATTTCGCAGTTCCTAAATCCTTTATAACCGAACTTAAAGACCACGCTAAAAGTAAGATTACTCCTGTAATTAACAGTCCTTTCATTCCATCAATCCATGTATCAATA
>NZ_JBOFRG010000084.1:0-4307 GCF_051650885.1 Clostridium sp. | reverse complement strand
ATAACTATAAAATAGTTATCCGTTTTAAAATTTTTGGAGGTGCAATTAAAATGACAAGAGAAGATATAATTCAAGCAATAAAAGAAATGAGCGTTTTAGAATTAAACGAATTAGTAACAGCTTGCGAAGAGGAATTTGGAGTAAGCGCTGCTGCACCAGTAGCAGTAGCAGGAGCAGTAGCTGGTGGAGCTGCTGAAGAAAAAACTGAATTTGACGTAGTTTTAGCTAGCGCTGGAGCTAACAAAATCAAAGTAATCAAAGTTGTTAGAGAAATAACTGGATTAGGATTAAAAGAAGCTAAAGAAATCGTAGATGGAGCTCCTAAAACATTAAAAGAAGCTGTATCTAAAGAAGAAGCTGAAGATATGAAAGCTAAATTAGCTGAAGTTGGAGCAGAAGTAGAAGTAAAATAATTTACTTTAGCATAAAACTGTATAAAGGTGCTTGTAAAAGCACCTTTTTATTTTCACAAAAGACTATATAAAATATCCCTAATTTAATATGGATAATTTATATAGTTTTATTTATAAAGAAGATTTTATAAGTAAAGTGAAATAAGTTGACAAAAAAAGAATGATGTGATACATTAATAAAATGTACTATTCAAAATGGAAAAGTATATTTAGTTTTAAAGAGGTATAGCACTAAGAAATAGTGGCTATACTAAAAAAAGATGCTGTCCGAAAGCAAAGGTCCTTAGGGAAATTATGCTTTTGGTTATTTTAGTTTATACAAGGGGTGAAAATTCATGGTACATCCTGTCCAATCTGGAAAAAGAACAAGAATGAGTTTTGGTAAAGTTAAAGCCGCTGCGGATATGCCAAATCTTATTGAAGTACAATTAGATTCTTATCAATGGTTTTTAAAGGAAGGTCTTCATGAAGTATTTGATGACATAAATCCTATAGGAAACTTTACAGGGAATCTTGTGCTTGAGTTTGTAGATTACAAACTTGATATGGATAATATCAAATATTCAGTGGAAGAGTGTAAGGAGAGAGACGCTACTTATGCTGCACCACTAAAAGTATCAGTAAGACTTACTAATACTGAAACAGGAGAAATAAAAGAACAAGAAGTATTTATGGGTGATTTCCCATTAATGACTGAACAAGGAACTTTTATAATTAATGGAGCTGAGAGAGTTATCGTAAGCCAATTAGTTAGATCTCCAGGTGTATATTATAGCCTAAACCGTGATAAACACGGGAAGAAGTTATTCTCATCAACTGTTATTCCTAACAGAGGTGCATGGCTAGAGTATGAAACAGATTCTAATGATATTATATATGTTAGAATTGACAAAACTAGAAAACTTCCAATTAGTATCTTAGCAAGAGCTATGGGTATGGGAAGTGATCAAGAATTATTAGAATACTTTGGTGAAGAAGAAAGATTCCAAGCAAGTATCGAAAAAGATAATACAAAGACTAGAGAAGAAGCTCTTTTAGAAATCTATAAGAGATTAAGACCAGGTGAGCCACCAACTGTGGATAGCGCTATGTCATTAATTGATTCACTATTCTTTGATGCTAAGAGATATGATCTTTCAAGAGTTGGTAGATACAAGTTTAATAAAAAACTTGCTATAAACTTAAGATTAGCTAACCAAGTAGCAGCTTCAGACGTTATTAATCCTTCAACAGGAGAAATAATGGTAGAGCAAGGACAAAAAATAACAAGAGAAATGGCTGTAGAAATCCAAAATGTTGGAATTAATATGGTTGATGTTTTAGTAGAAGACAAAATTATCAGAGTTATTGGTAACCATTTTGTTGATATAGCTAAACATGTTTCTTTTGATTTAAGTGATTTAAATATCAAAGAGTTAGTACACTATCCAACATTAAAAGAAATCCTTGATAACTTTACTGATGAAGAAAGTATAAAGGAAGAAATTAAGAAAAATATCAATAAATTAATACCAAAACACATAATTAAAGATGATATATTCTCAACTATTAGTTATGAATTAGGTTTAGCTTATGGTATTGGATATGTAGATGATATCGACCACTTAGGAAATAGAAGATTAAGATCAGTAGGAGAATTATTACAAAATCAATTTAGAATTGGTTTATCAAGAATGGAAAGAGTAGTTAAAGAAAGAATGACTATTCAAGACCAAGAAGCAATAACTCCACAGATGCTTATAAATATTAGACCAGTTGCAGCAGCTATTAAAGAATTCTTTGGTAGTTCACAATTATCGCAATTCATGGATCAAACAAACCCATTATCAGAATTAACTCATAAGAGAAGATTATCTGCATTAGGACCAGGAGGACTTTCGAGAGAAAGAGCTGGATTCGAAGTAAGAGACGTTCACCACTCACATTATGGTAGAATGTGTCCTATCGAGACACCAGAGGGACCAAATATAGGTCTTATCAACTCATTAGCGACTTATGCAAGAGTAAATGAATATGGATTTATTGAAACACCATATAGAATTATAGATAAAGAAAATAAAAGAGCAACTGACGAAATAAGATACTTTACAGCAGATGAAGAAGATCAATATCTTGTTGCACAGGCAAATGAGCCTATGGATGAAGAAGGATACTTCACTCATGATAAAGTAACTGTTAGATACTTAGAAGAAGTTATGGTTGTTCCATCAAGCGAAGTTGACTTAATGGACGTTTCACCAAGACAAATCGTATCTGTAGCAACAGCTATGATTCCATTCTTAGAGAATGACGATGCTACAAGAGCCCTAATGGGATCAAACATGCAACGTCAAGCAGTACCACTATTAAAGCCACAAGCACCAATAGTAGGAACAGGAATTGAGTACAGAGCAGCTGCAGATTCAGGGGTACTACCAAAAGCTAAAAATGAAGGTGTAGTAACTTATGTAAGTGCTAGTGAAATAAAAGTTAAGAGAGATTTAGATGGTGGAGTTGATAGCTATAAGCTATTAAAATTCAAAAGAAGTAACCAAGGAACTTGTATCAATCAAAGACCTTTAGTAAGTGTTGGAGAAATGGTATTTAAGAACCAGGTACTTGCAGATGGACCATCAACGGATTTAGGAGAAATAGCATTAGGTAAAAACATCAGAATGGGATTCATAACATGGGAAGGTTATAACTATGAGGATGCTATGCTTATCTCTGAAGAATTAGTTAGAGAAGATGTATTTACATCTATTCATATAGAAGAATATGAATGTGAAGCAAGAGACACTAAATTAGGACCTGAAGAAATAACTAGGGATATTCCTAATGTAAGTGAAGATGCTTTAAAAGACATCGATGAAAGAGGTATAATCAGAATCGGTGCAGAAGTTAGATCAGGAGATATCTTAGTAGGTAAAGTAACTCCAAAAGGTGAAACTGAGTTAACAGCTGAAGAAAGACTATTAAGAGCTATATTCGGTGAAAAAGCTAGAGAAGTTAGAGATACTTCATTAAGAGTACCTCACGGAGAAGCTGGTATAATTGTAGATATTAAAGTATTTACAAGAGAAAATGGTGATGAATTAAACCCAGGTGTTAACGAATTAGTTAGATGTTACATTGCTCAAAAGAGAAAAATCTCTGTTGGGGATAAAATGGCGGGACGTCATGGTAACAAAGGGGTTATTTCAAGAGTTCTTCCAGAGGAAGATATGCCATTCTTACCAGACGGAAGACCACTTCAAATCTGCTTAAACCCACTAGGGGTTCCATCACGTATGAATATTGGGCAGGTATTAGAAGTTCACTTAGGTTGGGCTGCTAGTCAATTAGGATGGCACATAGCTACTCCAGTATTTGATGGTGCAACTGAAAGTGATATTGAAGAATGCTTAGTAAAAGCAGGATACAATGCTCATGGAAAAACAGTTTTATATGATGGTAGAACTGGAGAAGCATTTGACAATGAAGTAACAGTTGGTATCATGTATATCTTAAAACTTGCTCACTTAGTAGATGATAAGATACATGCTAGATCAACAGGACCATACTCACTAGTAACTCAACAACCACTTGGAGGAAAAGCTCAATTTGGTGGTCAGAGATTCGGAGAGATGGAGGTTTGGGCATTAGAAGCATATGGTGCTGCCCATACATTACAAGAAATATTAACTGTAAAGTCTGATGACGTTGTTGGAAGAGTTAAAACTTATGAAGCAATAGTTAAGGGTGAAAATATACCTGAGCCAGGAGTTCCAGAATCGTTTAAGGTTCTTATTAAGGAATTACAAGCACTTTGTTTAGATGTTAAAGTTTTAAATGATGAAAATGAGGAAGTTAGATTAAAAGAATCAGTTGATGAAGAATCAGAAGAGATAGAAGTAAACATTGAAGAAACAGAGG
>NZ_JBOFRG010000083.1:0-6618 GCF_051650885.1 Clostridium sp. | reverse complement strand
TCTCAGCTTCGGTCGAATATTTATCCATTTCCATATTTTTTACCAACAGTTGGCGGGATATATTTTCTTTCTCTAATTTATCTTGTTCCATTTCTTTGCGCAATCTTTCTGTAGCCTTTTCTTGTTCCGTTAGAGCATTGAGTGCCCTTTCCTTTTCTTGAGTGATTTCCTTTTCTTTTTCTATTTTATTTTGTAATTCTTTTAACTTTATTTCAGCAAATTCATTTGCTTGTGTTATTACCTTTTCTTTTTGTTCCATCAATTGATTACGTTCCAATTGTAGATTCTGTAATTGTTTAGTGAGTTCCTCAATGGTTCCATGAGCATTATTCTGTAGTTGATTATATTTATCCTGTGCTTCCGAAAACATAGCCTGATATTGTGCCTCCCGATTTCTTTCCTGCTCCATCATACGTTGACTATGGGCTTGTTGCTCTTTATTTTGGGTTTCTACCTGATGTTTCAACAATACTACCTCTTGTATGTGGGATTTTTCCCGATCGTGAGCGCTCCTTACTTCCTCTTTCAACTTTTGAAGTTCATCATCTTTGGTATTAAGAGAGGCTTTGAGCTCTTTCATCATTTCATATATAACATCATATGCAGGATCGCTTGGTGGATTCATAGGTGGAAAATTATTGTGTATAGAGATTGGGGGGTTGTCATAGGACATTAAATGTGATGGGGAGGGTTGACAAACTAAGGTGTCTACCTGATTCTGTGGTACTAAAGCGAGGTCCGTACGTCCAGGTTCTGATTCAATCAATGCCACAGCTAATTCCATCTGTTCTTCAGCAACAGGACATTGTGCTTCAGGCTGTGGCGCTATAGGTTGTTCGGGTATTCCAAGGGGATTTAATATAGTACCTCTCCTAGTCGTTCTAGTAGAAGGGTCTCCAACCATATTACCGCTCTCCATTCCCTGACATATGATGTTTTTCTTTTTAGTCATGGTTTTAGCAAAGTTTGGTGATGAAGGGGGGTGTGTGTTTTTTCTTATTTTGTCTTTGGGGCTGAGAGAATAAGGGTGTGAAGATTTCATCCGTAGGTATTATAATAAATGATGGTAAGTAGTTAATTTCCGTCCGGGCCCTCCATAAATTGTAATGCCGCCAGATACGCTGGATTTTATAAATAATAATCTTTTCAATTTTATCCAATTTTAACTAACTTTTAACCTTTCAATTTTTATTTTGATTAATTGATAATACTTATAATAAATGGTCACGCGTAAACCAATTATCACTCATAAATCATAAATTAATGACCTTTTATACGTAATAAATCCACAAGTATGTAGATAAATTAGAATAGCAAATCCAGGTATCAATCCCGTGCAAATAGGGCTTTGATAATATAATCAATTATATCTAATCTGAATCAATATTATCAATAACGGCATATACAATGAGTACTTAACCTGTAATATCTAGTGAAAATCAATTATTAATAAATAAGAATAATAAATTCTCCTAGATGCGGTAGGCAAGCTGATTCTCTGATACTTAGATATAAAAGCATGCAAGAATATATATAAACCTGGTACATATGAACAGAATTAAATAATAAATCATTTGTCTATTTTAAGTAATCTTTATTTTATATAAATTATAAAAGAACATAAATTACATAAAGAATATTTAAGATATTTCTGAGTTTTCCAGGTAAGGGATAGTTACAAACCTTAGGTCACCTCCGACCTAATTCCATCCTTTAGTCCTAATTTCTTTTAGTAAATCTAAATATAAATATGTTTTACTTTATAATAAATCTCTTTTATATTAATTAAACAAATAACTTTTAATTTTAACTTTAATTCCACTCAATCTGTCAATATCTTACTTTGACCCTGATGACCCCTCAGCACACTGTCCCTGACTTAGTAATACCTGTCCACCAGTTCGGATGTCAAAGAAATTATTTCTCTTAGGTTTTCAATACAACATATATTAATAAATAACATAATTTTATAGATATTTAATTTATAAAATATTTGTATTAGCTATATGTTTCGGAAGATAGAAGCTGACTCGAGGTACTCACTCGATGAACCACTCTTACTCTGACACACGATTTGTCAAAGTTCGATTATAAATACATAACCTTCTCAAATTATTATTATTTATACCATTCAAAGTTTTCCTTAAGTTTTCAGAAAACAATTAATATTAACATAAAGTTAGACCTGAAAGTGAGAACAGAACCAAAGTGCTGACCACTCTTATCCCGAGACTACAGAGTGACCTAGCACTACTTAGAACAAGGTCATTGACAAAAGCTCTACTGATACCTATAAGTCAACGTAGAGTGATTCATGACACAACAATATTTAATGACAAATATATCTTATACAAAAATAGTTCTTTTATAGTTCTGATCTCTATATATGAATAGAATGAACCCGAAATCCTGCTGCTCTCTTATTAGAGACAAAGTCAGGCACGGGGAGATAGTGCAGCCCCTGACACCAGGCACTGACACATATATATATATTACCTGTTAATATATGAATAGATAGATAAAATATAAGTGAACCATTCGAATATAAGATGAAATAAAATTAAGTTCATAAAATATATTCACGAAACCTAATAAATTATACTCAAATTATATAAGAATAGATGAAGGGACCACTCATACCGGTACAGGGGACCGAGTCATATAAAGTACTTGGTCGAACAAAATGGATAAATCAAAACTAACTCCAATCTCATATATTATATATAATTATGAAACTAGAGATAAAAATATGAATATATAGGTAACATAGAAGTATGGAAGCTAACTCTTACGATATAAACTTCTCATTTTATTGGCAAAGCAGCATCGGTCCACCAGGACACCATAACATGGATAGAAAAATTAACCACATGATGAAATTATACATTAGTGAAACGATACATAACACATCATTAAATATATCATATCATCTGACGTCAAAATTATCACCTTGTAGTAGTTTAGACATAGGCTACAACACTACAACTTTCCCGGGGTTAAGAAGAGACTTCGCTGGCTAATCATCCTCCTTATGTAACCATCAGAGACGCCCTCATCCCAAAGAGTCGAGTGTGCTTGAAGCTGTTATCATATTTCAATCACATATATATTTTATTTTCATAATTTTTCTCACAAATAACCATATTATAGAATCCGAAGTTTTCTGATGATATAGCCATTCCCCGAGTCAACCCTGTATGTACACCCTGCAGAGCGTTAGGCTTTTCATGAATGAGAAGTTAAATCCTTCCATATGTAATTTCTTATAAGATTTCTTCTTCATAGTACATATATAATATAGTCTTGCTTTGATCATTGGTTGTTAATTTCAATCATTTTATAAAAATGGAAGATAAGAATCCTCAAGTAGTATCGGAGTTAGCCACCTCCGATATTGAGATTCGTTTTCAGGTTTTGGATCCACTGACGCGAGAGACAACCAAACCGAAAGAATTAACCCCAAATGACCCCAATCCATCACCCAATAAACCATCTCCCTTTGAACCAGAGATCTCATCACCTCCTCCTATTGTCCAAACATCCATGAGTTATGTTCCTAGGACGCCTCAAGAATTATATGAGAGGAATTGTAGATCTTCTTGGATGGATCAAATAGTAATAGAACCATCCTATTGGGGTTCGAAAGCTCATATAGCAGCCCTGGAAAATTCGAAGAAAGAAAAGGAAAGACGTAATAAGGAAGAGTACATTCTGGATATAGGAAGGAAATGGAATAAACAGCTGGATGAAAAGAAATTGGAGCGGAAGCAACTTCTTCAAGAAGGTAATTTTATATGTGTATATCCTCCTCTTGAATAATTACATGGCTGCAAATTATCCTGTTGGTGTTATATGTCTGTTGTTTTTTAGTCGGATATCCCAACATTCTGAAAGAAGCAGAAGTTGATCAAGTAATATGGGAAGCAACAAGCAAGAAGTGGGGCTGTCTGTTGAACTTCATGGAAGACTATTTAAGCAATGAATTGACGAAAGAATTATCAAGAATCAGAAAACAAATGAATGAATCACAAAAAGATAAAGCAAACACAGATGAACAAATCACAGATACACCATCACATTATCTTTCTTATAAGAATAAATACATAAAGACCCTTTGGATACCTCGACTAGAATCCGCACATCTCCTTTTCCGTGAATGCGTATCTAAGATCTTGGGGCGTAAGCTGGAAGGAAAGGCTGATGCTCCTATTCAGTTGAGGATAAGTAGGAATCTGGAGGGCTTCATGGATCTACGTACTACACGGCTTGTAGAAGAATGGGATCAAAATATTATAGATACAATGTACGGACTGGAACAGGGTCTATCAATTCTCTATGACCGATATATGGATACACCAGAGAGAAAATTTGAATTTAAGGAGCCTGCTGTTGAAGATGATAAATTAATCTGGATGGCTCGACTGGAGAGAGCGAGATATGATGATGACTCTAGTGTTTTCGAAATAGTACGGTCTGGTCCAAGAGAAAGATCCATGTCTAGAGAAGCTGAAGATTATCTCAAATCCGAAGAAAAACGACTGATAGACGAAGTAAAGCGGACTAGCGAAGAGAGGAAACGAAAGAACCAACGATGTAAGTATATATACAAATGCACTGATGGCTGTCCCTGAAGATAGAATGTTCCTTTTACCCAATATCCGTGAATTTGTCCCTGTTGTTTTCAGTGGAAGATTCTGGTGTTATACAAGAGATGGGGCTGAATAAAATTATATGGGATAAGAGAAAACAACAATGGGAAAAGGTTATAGCGATACAAGAAAAACAGCTGATAGACAAGATCACCAATGAATTTGGGAAAATGAGAAATGATGTTCAGTTTCCAACGGTGGATAATGAACGGATCGTAATTGATCTTGATACACAGTTAGAAAAATCTTTGCAAGAGGAGGCAACAATTACAGATGTCCCTGCTAAAAAAAAATGGGATATACTAAATACATTCGATTCATCCCTAAAGGAAAGAGACTACATTGTTGCTGCTATCGCTGTGGTAAGGAGCGAATCCACAGATGAATTCTATAAAGCAGTAGAGCAAATGGAATCTCTTCTCCGAGAGGGAGGAATGTTGGAAGCTGACAGCGACTTCAGCGACCATGCTCGGGCTCGTAGAATATACAACCAGGTTTATCAATGTATTAAAAATTTCCTATCAACCGCTGGAGGAGAAGAATCAAATTTGACCATAGAAGAGATAGGAAAATGGAGTCCCACTAAACTGGCTGAGGAATTAGATCAATCCTTGAAAAGATGGACAGATCAATTTGAAAAAGCAGGCGATAAGTTTAAACGATTTCTTTCGACTGTCCACGATGCACACCCAAGCAAAATTAAACTGTTGTCCCGGAGCGAAGAGATATCATCCTCAGAAAATGTATCATCGGCAGAAGGACTTTACAAAGCAATGGTGGAATATATAGAATCACTTCCGACTGAAGAGTTAATCAGGCTCTCCAAAAGAGTATCGAAAGTAACACCCAGTACAGATAAAGGTATGTAACTAGAGATTGATATTCCCATGTCTTAATTCCAAATCCATTATAGCTCCTCTTGACTCTATTTTTTATCCTGCTGTATTTCAGATTTGGTTCTCACTCAGCCTGCTGATGCGAAAGAAGGTTGTGAGCTTTGCCCTAACACTCAAAAATCAACTCAAATTTCCATAGAAGGGGAAGCAGAAAGTATAAAACAAGAACAGTTGGATATATCAGAAATAAAAAAGGAAAAATTGGAAAAGGAAACGAAGACATCATTAATAGATAACGAAGAAGAAAATATAAAAACAGAGATAAAAAAGGAAGAGGAATCCGACTCCGGCGTAGACGTCAATATAAGTGATGAATCGAGTGATACTGATTCAGAAATAAACTTCGACGATGATTATGATTATACCATATCCAAGAAAAGGAGAACTAATTATAGGGGACCAGCCCGTATGAGCACTGCACAGTTAGTATATAGAAGAAAATGGGTATCTTCCCCAAAAAAGAAATCTCGCCGGGGGAGTGATATGGGGTCATCCGATGAGTCCGATATGGAGGAAGAATTCATAGAGAGCGAAATAGAAGAAGAAGTATGGCCTCATATCGGTCAGTATCCACATTCCTATCCCCCATAAAATGAAACACTCTTTTGTTCTTCTCTGTTCTCATAAATATTTGATGCATGTCTATACTGTTGTCTTCAGAACGGTTGTATAAGAAACTCAAGGTCTGTGAGAGAGAAAACAAAAGGTTACAAAATCAATTGTTGGTTATAAAGATGGAGAAATCTGTTGATGAGAAAAATTCTGCGGATATGATAAGTAAGTCCTAATAATGTAGATTCACTATATCTTGATTCATGAGTCTGTTGATCTTTTCTTCTTTTCTTTGTTATCTATTCTTTTATCCAGAATATTTAGAATCCCGGGTTGAATGTTTGAAGCGTAAAAACAATAGGATCACGGAGAACGAAACTAATATAGAAAGTAAAGAAAATATTGGACTAAATAAATCCGAGTCATCCAAAGGAAATAAACCTGTTGATAAAAATTCTTCATCGGAGAAAGGTAAACCCAAGGGAAAAGTATTCACAAGGAATGAGGAAAATCCAAATGAA
>NZ_JBOFRG010000082.1:0-9120 GCF_051650885.1 Clostridium sp. | reverse complement strand
TGGAAAAGTAAGCTTTATAAAAGTGGACAAAGAAGATGGTAAGGTCCTTGAGGGAGCAGAGTTTAAGCTTTATAAAGAAGGTGTAAGTGAAGCTATAAAAACTGTAAAATCAGACAAAGAAGGAAAAGTAGAATTTACCCATTTAGAAGAAGGTAAGTATTCAATAGAAGAAACGGTAGCACCGAATGGTTACGAGGTTAGCAAAATAAAAGTAACCTTTGAAATAAATAAAAAAGGTGAAACTGTAAATCTAGAAGGACTTGTAAAAGGTAAATTTGAAAATAAAAAAACACCAGTAATACCAGAACCGACACCACTTGGAAAAGTAAGCTTTATAAAAGTGGACAAAGAAGATGGTAAGGTTCTTGAGGGAGCAGAGTTTAAGCTTTATAAAGAAGGTGTAAGTGAGGCTATAAAAACTGTAAAATCTGATAAAGATGGGAAAGTAGAATTTACCGATTTAGAAGAAGGTAAGTATTCAATAGAAGAAATGGTAGCACCGAATGGTTACGAAGTTAGCAAAACAAAAGTAACCTTTGAAATAAATAAAAAAGGTGAAACTGTAAACCTAGAAGGACTTGTAAAAGGTAAATTTGAAAATAAAAAAACACCAGTAATACCAGAACCAGCACCACTTGGAAAAGTAAGCTTTATAAAAGTGGACAAAGAAGATGGTAAGGTTCTTGAGGGAGCAGAGTTTAAGCTTTATAAAGAAGGTGTAAGTGAAGCTATAAAAACTGTGAAATCTGATAAAGACGGGAAAGTAGAATTTACCGATTTAGAAGAAGGTAAGTATTCAATAGAAGAAAAGGTAGCACCGAATGGTTACGAAGTTAGCAAAACAAAAGTAACTTTTGAAATAAATAAAAAAGGTGAAACTGTAAATCTAGAGGGACTTGTAGATGGTAAATTTGAAAATAAAAAGACACCGATAAAACCGGATCCAACACCAGATCCAACACCAGATCCAACTCCGGATCCAACACCGGATCCAACACCAGATCCAACACCAGATCCAACTCCGGATCCAACTCCGGATCCAACGCCAGATCCAACACCAGATCCGACTCCAGATACAAAGCCAGATACGAAACCAAATCCAAAGCCAGATACAAAACCTGAAGTTGATAAATTACCAGCAACAGGTAGAGTAGGATATTCTTTTGGAATAGGATTTGTGCTATTGTTAATTGGGACATTTGTGTATGGAAAAGGAAGAAAATTATAAATGAGAGGGAGCTATTTTATAGCTCCCTTAATTGTGTCTATAGGAGCAAAGGTGATATAATATAATAGAAATATAAATTGGAATATATAGGAGGAATAAGTATGGGTTTTTTTGATAAAGTAAAAGATTTTGCGGAAGATGCAGGGAGAAATGTGGCATCAACCTCAAAGACGTTAAGTGCAAAGGCTGATACAAAGTTAAAAATAGCAGCTTTAAACAAAGAGATGGAAGAGGCTCGTGTAAATATAAGAAAGACACATGAAAAAATAGGTGAGGCATTTTTAAATGAATACCAAAATCAAATTGCAATGGAAGATGATTTAATAATAAATGCAATAAATGAAATAAATAAAAATAATGATAAAATAAGTGAAGCAAAGCTTAGAATTTTAGATGAAGAAGAAGCTTTAAAAGAAAAAATAAGTGATATTGAAAGAGATAAATACGAGGATTAATTCCAAAACTTAACCAATAGTTAACAGAATGTTTATTGAGAAAGTTAAATGAAATATCTATAATAAAGATAACACAAAAGAGAAATAGATTAAAAACAAGAGAAAAAATGTTTTATAAATAAACAGAAGATAAATTACTTGTGATCAACAAAAGATAATCTATTTATAACAACAAAAGAAGAACAGGTTATGGAGTTAACCTTTATCCGCTTTAAAAGCTAATGACTCCTACAGATTACATAAAATTTGTAGGGGTAGTGGCTTTTTTTTTACGGAAAAATTTATATGAGGTGAAAGAAGATGCAAAAAATCACGTTAGTTCTTTTAGTTGGGTGTGGTGGTTTCATTGGAGCAGCATTAAGATACATTATTTCATTAAATGCAACAAGAGCCTTTGGAACACATTTCCCATATGGAACATTAATAGCAAATATTCTAGGAGCAATAATAATAGGATTCGTAATGAAGTTAAGTTTAGAATCAGCAATTGTATCTCCAAACATGAGATTATTCCTAACAACAGGAATGATGGGTGGACTTACAACATTCTCAACATTCTCTTATGAGACTATAGGTCTTTTAAGTAGTGGTGAGCTTGGAGTTGGAGTTTTAAATATTGGAGTCAACTTAGGATTCAGTTTAGTAGGTGTTGTAATTGGTATGTCAATTGCAAGATTATTAGTATAGACAATTTAGGAGGATGAGAATATGAAAAACATTGATAATGCTAAATTAGTAAAAATATTTGTAGAAGGTAGCGATAAATTTGGACATGAGCCATTATATAAAGCTATAATAGAAAAATTAGAAGAAGTAGGCATATCAGGAGCAACTGTTATGAGAGGGATTGAAGGATTTGGATCAAGCAAAGAATTACATTTAGATTTACTTGAAGTAATGGCTAGAAATTTACCAATCTTAATAGATGTATTAGTTCTTGATCAAGAAAAATTAGATAAACTTATAGAAGTTGTATCACCAATGATGAAAACAGGAAAAATTGCAATAACAGACAATGTAACTGTATTATCATTTTAAGCAAGAATCTAAATTTTTATTTAGTAATTCGAGCAAATAAATTATATAAACTTATTTTAAAAGAAGATTTATAAGGAACTTTGAGGAGTTTTTTATAAGTCTTCTTTTTTAATTAAAAATTAAAAATTAAAAATTAAAAATTGGGAGGAGTTGCAGGTAACTTTTTTGGAGAGGGCTCAAATTTGTCTGGCGACGAATTTTATCGTGGAAGACAGGTAGGGATTTACACAGAGCAGTTAACACAAAAAGTAATTCTTATTGTATTTGAAAAATGAAGTGTGAATTTAGGAAGAATACAAAAAGAAACACTTATCAAAAAGTAAGTGCGACAAGTGAGAATGGTTATAGATTTGGCGAAGAGTGTTGGAGTGGGTGTAGATGTATTATTTTTTTTGAATGGTGCAAACTATGGTTGAGGTGATATAAATGCAGAGAGTTTTTTTAGTAATTTTAGTTGGTTGTGGCGGATTTATTGGTGCTTCGTTAAGGTATTTAATTTCACTTGGGGCAAAAGGGATAGGAACATCATTTCCTTTTGGGACACTGATTGCAAATATCTTAGGAGCATTGATAATTGGTTTTGTAATGCAGTTAAGCTTAGACACTGCATTAATTTCAGCAAATACAAGGCTTTTTTTAACCACAGGAATGATGGGAGGGCTTACAACTTTTTCAACATTTTCATATGAAACTATTGGACTTTTAACTACAGGGCAAAGTGGACTCGGAATAGTAAATATTATAGTGAATTTAGCGTTGAGTTTATTAGGAGTAGTTATTGGAATGGCTATTGCTAGAGCTATGGTTTAGGAGGATAAACATAGGAATAAAGCAAATGATGAAGTTAGGAAAAATAGCAATACTAGAAAATGTAAAGATTATTGATATGAATAATGAATAAAAAGATTGAATTTTGAATTCTTTTAAATTAAAATATAGTTTGTAAATAAAATGAATAGATTGACAGTTCGAAAGCCTCCTGTCATAAAACAAAACTAAGGCGTATGATTGATATAGGTTAGATTATTATGCGTAGAGTTTTTATTAAGACTCTACCTTTTTATTGATTTTTAGATCACAAAATCAATAGATGGACAAACGATAAAGTCTATCTTAATTTTGGAGGTATAAGAAGTTTCAATCTTTAATTAGGGGGAACTTTCATGGAAAAGAAAACAAAGAGAATAGTTTATTCAGCATTGATAGCAGCTATATATGCAGCTACAACATTACTTTTAGCACCACTTAGCTTTGGACCTATACAGGCTAGATTTTCAGAGGTGTTAGTGTTGTTTGCATATTTTGATCCGTTTTATATTGTAGGATTAACACTTGGCTGTTTTATTGCAAATATTCTTGGATCATCACTTATGGATGCAGTAATAGGATCATTTGCAACGCTTATAAGTGTAATTATGATTTATCAAACAAGCAAATTAAAGATATCTAGTGAGAAAATAAAGCTATTTATAGCATCCTTATGGCCTGTTATATTTAATGGATTAATTATAGGGTGGATGTTAGTTGAGTTTGTAATACCAAAAAGTGAGGGCGTTACAATTTTAGTTGCAGGATTACAAGTAGCAGCAGGTGAGTTTTTAGTAGTATCTATTATTGGAGTTATCGTTATTTATAAGTTGAAAGATAGAATAAAGAAATTATTAAATTAATAGCTTTATTTAATGAGAAAAGGACTGCAAAATTTGCAGTCCTTAATTTAATTCTATATGACAATATCCATTTGGATTTTTTCTCAAGTAATGTTGGTAAGTTTCTTCAGCTTTATAATAGCTTATAAGAGGTTTGATTTCAGTAACAATAGGTTTACTATAGATTTCTTGCTCATTATCACGTGTAAGTAATATAGTATCAATATCAGATTCTTTAGTATAGTAAATACCAGTACGGAACTGAGGCCCTACATCTTTTCCCTGTCTATTTTCAACTGTTGGGTTAATAATTCCCCAAAATTCAATTAGTAATTCTCTAAGTGAAGTTGTTTTTAAATCATATACAACTTTACAAACTTGGACAAATCCAGTATCTTTTATAGTCTCATATGTAGGATTTTCAGTAGTACCATTTGCATAGCCAACTTCAGTTGAGATAACTCCATCTAATCTTGACATAAATTCTTCTACGCCCCAGAAGCATCCACCGGCTAAATATATTTCTTTCATAAAAATAACTCCCCTATAAGTAAATTTATTTAATAGTATTAACAAATAACATATTAATATGTATTTATTATATGAAATAATAATAGTTTACTTCAATGTTAAAAATGTTATAAATTTTTTAATTTTTTCTTTTCCTAGATAATAAATTTACAAAAGAGGCACTTATTATAATTATATATCCAATTATAGAATATATATCTGGAATTTCATTAAAAATAATAAATCCATAAAATGCAGCAATTATAAGACCTATGTAAGAATACATAGAAACTTCTGAAGCTGGTGCATATCTATAAGACAATGTTAAGAAAACTTGACCAATCATAAAACTAAGACCAGCACCAACCATAATTAAAATATTAAAAAGAGTAAGTCCACTTTTATCAAAGAAAAGTGAAGGGAAGCAAATAATTGTTGCAATTCCACTAAAAGATAATATAACAGTGAAAAAATCTTCTTTATTACCAATTAGACGAATCATAGTGTATGCAAGACCAGCTGTTGCTGCTGCAAATATACCAAGTAAGGCTGGAATTATTGATGAGTTAAATTCAGGTCTAACAATAAAAATACAACCTAAAAAGGCAACTATAAGACATGCTAATTGCTTTTTTGTAAGCTTTTCTTTTAATAATATAAAAGAAAAAATGATTGTGAAAAATGGGCTTAATTGATTTAACATAGTAGCATCTGAAAGATATAGATGTTCTAATGAGAAATAAAAAGCACAAATAGAAACAGTCCCAGCCAGTCCACGAATGAGAAGCTTTAATCTAGTTCCTTTATGTCCAATGAAGGAAGCCTTACGTCTTTTTAAGATTATTATAACAATAAGAGTTGCAACTGCATTGGTTATAAAGGTTTTTTGATATGGATTCATCCCAGATGAAAGCTTACCAAACATATTCATAGTAGTGAAAAAGAAGGCTGATAAAATCATAAAAATTATAGCTTTTTTCTTATTATTCAAAATTACATCTCCCTAACAATTTCTTTGTCCCAAATAAACAGTTGAGATGAGTTGTTTAAAGAGCGGAAAAGATTTTTCTTAAAACCTGGAATCTTTTTATCGAGTTCACGAATAAGCTCTTTTATATCTTGTCTGTTAGTTTTTCCATCAGCTGGACAAGGGTTGTGTATAACAGGATAGTTATAGTCACGAACAGCTTTTTTAGTCATGTATTCATCTATATAAACCATTGGTCTAATTAAAGTTATATTATATTTATCCATATAACTTTTAGGTGAGAAGCAGTTTATCCTACCTTCATAGAACATAGACATAGCTAACGTCTCTATAGCGTCATCTTTATGATGACCTAAAGCAACCTTATTACATCCAAGCTTTTGAGCAGTATCATTTAAAGCACCACGTCTTAAATTAGCACATAAAGAGCATGGATTTTTTTCCTTACGGATATCAAATACAATTTTAGCAATATCAGTTTGAACTTCATGAAATTCAATATTAAGATTTTTACAAAGTTTATGAAGTGGTGAATTATCAACATCACCAGGGTTTAAAGTAATAGCGATAAGTTCAAATTTTTGTGGAGAAAACTTTTGATATGAATGTAATATATGTAATAGTGTTAGACTATCTTTTCCACCAGAAAGCCCAACGGCAATCTTATCACCATTTTCTATTAAAGCAAAGTCATTAATAGCCTGCCTAGTCTTACTAAGAAGCTTTTGCATTGTCATAAAAAACAACTCCTTTTGTTTAAAATTAATACTATTCATTTTAAAGGAATATGAGTAATAATGCAAAAAAAGTATGATAAATTTGAATTATAAAATTATTTATTAGAAGAGAGGAAGAAAGAGGTGAAGAGGCTTGGAAAGTGGAATAAATATTTAAAAAATATAAAAGATGATAATAAAATGTAGATATAAAAGTATAAAGACAATAAACCCCTTTAAAGAGATAATAAAACAAAAAATACATAAAAAGTAAATATATAAAATAAACAATGATGATAAGATTGATATAGACTTTCTTTGACTAATAAGAAAAAAAGATAAGTATCTACAAGTGTAGATACTTATCTTTTTCATTAGCTACTTTGTTTAGTTGTATTTAAATCTGGATGATGAATTTCATGTTTAAATGCAATAGGATTTATTGGAACTGCAATTAAATCATTGATTATTCCAGCTGACATAACAATTATTGTGGCAAGCTGTATTAGATGCATTTGGTGGTAAACCATAGGATTACCGTGGGCTTGTGTTAGCATTTTATTTAAGTAAAATACGAAAAATGCACCATTAGCACAATAACCTAAAAGGGCGACTCCCATATTGTCACATACTGTTTTAGGAGCTTTGAATATTTTACCTGAGATAAAGTAACTTATATATTTACTAACAATTCTAGCGATTAAGAAAAGTATAGCACCTATTAATAGTGGTCCTTTTAAATCTCCAAGTAATATAAGATTTATATTAGCTCCGATTATAAATAAGTTAACTACAAGTAAAAGCCAAAGTATAGGCATCATAGCAGATGTTAGTTTCTTAGTAGCCTCTATGTCCTTAGTAGCATTAGCAAAATAAATTCCCATTCCAAGTGCATAAATAGGTTCTAATAAGAAGTTGTAGTGTAGTGCACTGTTTACGAATTGTGTAACAAAAATAGATACTAAAAGTATTACTAAAAAGGTTATTGTAGTTAAAGTCTTATTCATTGGTTTAGTAACAACTTTAGCTATAAATCCTAATAATAGACCAAATATTCCTGAGGCAATAAACATTAGGAAAACAAAGTATATTGGTGCAGAAACTAATGAATAATAACCTAATGAAATAGATGCGACAGCCATAAAAACTAGGAACCCAACAGCCATATCAATGGACGCCATTGGAACTGCATTACTAGATACATCTCCTGAAGGTTTAAATTCTTTAATTGAAGCTATTGGATATGCTGGAATTGCAGCAGATGACATTGATCCTAAAAGGACTGAAAGCATCCACGAAGCTTTAAATAAGAAATGAAAAACTAAAGTTACAACTAAGATAACAATAATATTAGATAAAATCGGCATACCGATAATTTGGGTAGCAGACTTTTTAAACATTTCTTTTTTAAAGCTAATTCCCATATAGATTCCAATACCAATCATACCGAATCCGGTAGCTAATTTATAAATAAGAGAATCGTGTGCAGCTTTTGCAAAAGTTCCGTATACAGGAATGAAATGTCCTAGAAAGTGGTACGAGGCAATGAATCCTATAATAAGTGCTGCAAGCACCGAAGGGATCTTAAATTTAGATAGGACAGAACCAAATTTGAAGGCTATAAAAACCCAAACAACTAAAAATATAATAGCATAAATATTTCCCATAATGAATCGCTCCTTTTTGAAAGTAAGAATGTCTTACTTATTTTTATTTGATACGTATTAAAAGTAAAGCAAGATATATGCCAAAATTATGAAAGAATTAAAATATAGGTGAGGAGGTATAATAAGAATGTAGAGAAGTTTTGTTTTAAAAGCATATATAAAGGAAGAGCAAATATTAAATGAGGAAGATTTTGGACAAAAATAGTTTTTAAATGGCATGGTACTTGCTTGTTAAATATTAGTGTGATTATAAAATTTAGGAGGTATGAGTTATGTGTACAAATATAACATTAAAATCAGAAAACAAAGTAATTACAGGAAGAACAAATGAGTTTGCGATTTTATTAGATGCAAATTTTGCAGTTTATTTAAGAGGAGAAGAATTAAATGGATTTGCATCTGATAAAACTAAAGGAATGAAATGGAAAAATAAATATGGATTTGTTGGAGTAGAAGCTCCAGACTATGCATATGACAATATATGTATAGATGGATTAAATGAAGAAGGGTTATCAATTCAAGGTTTATATTTACCTAATTATACAGAATATGCTGAAAGCACAAATGGAAATAATGAAATAACAGGGTTATCTTTTTCTAACTATATTTTAGGAAACTTTAAGAACATAGAAGAAGTTAAAGAAGGATTAAAATTAGTTAAAGTAGTAAGTGAGCCTTGCAACCTAAACGGTGGTGTAGAGCCATTACATTTTCAAATTAATGATAAGAGTGGAAAAGCTATAGTTGTTGAATTTATTAATAAAGAAATTAAAATTTATGAAAATGATTTTGGAGTTTTAACAAATTCACCAGAATTCCCAGTGCAATTAATAAACTTAGGTAATTACACAAATTTAGATAAATATTGT
>NZ_JBOFRG010000081.1:0-1279 GCF_051650885.1 Clostridium sp. | reverse complement strand
ATCAATAGTTAAATATCCAGAGGTGTTGCAGAAATTGGAAGGTAAAATAAAATTTTTGACTGTGGAAAGTTGTTCTATACATACAAAATAAAAAGAGAAAGTAATATAGCGGGACAAAATATTCCTCATTATCTACGAGAGAAGTTTGAGAAGTATCTGAATCAGTTGAAAAGTAGAGGGATTATAAGAAGATCTAAAAGTGAATAAGTGAGTCAGATAAGAGCAATTGTAAAGCAAATGGGGACGTTAAAGTAAAAAGCAACTTGATTGCGTCAAACGAGTTACTAAAAAAAGATCCGTATGCATTACCCTTAATAAAAAATATAATAGAGCTACACAGGGTTTTAAGTTGTTTACAGTGATAGATTTTAAATAAGGGTTTTACCACGTCGAGATAGAAGAGCAACACAAACACAAGACAGTATTTGAAGTGAATGGGTGAGATTATGATGGAACAGCATAGTATTTGAGTTCAAGAACTCGCCCCATATAATTCACAGAGTTATGAAAAACGTGTTAGATGAATTTAGAGGAAGAGGAGTAAAAGTGTACATGCATGATTGTTATTCACGGTAGAGATGCTCATGTATATGACGAGTTATTGAGGAAAGTGATCAAGAGATTTAGGAAAAGCGGCCTGAGAGGGAACAAGAGAAAGATACAATTTGGAGGAAGTAAAACTTTTGGGTGTAACAATAAACGGAGATGATGTGAACCGAATGAGATAAAGAGGCATGAGACATTAGAGTTTTTAAGACCTGAAAATGTAAAGGAGATGAGAAGGTTTTTAGGGTTAATAGGATGGTTTGGAGATTTTGTTTCTAACTATGCTTACAGGACAGCTAGGCTTACGGAGGCTTTAAAAATGTAAAGTGGGAATGGACAGAAGATATGGAGAAAGTGAAGATTCCTAACGTTAGGAAGGCATTTAGAGTGCGTACAGATGCATGTGACTCAAGGATTGAAGCAATATGATTACAAAAATACAACGAGGGCAGATGGGTTTCTATACAATGGACATCGAATATGTTGACTCCTACTAAGAAGAGATACACTAAAGCGAGAAGGAGATGTAGGCAGTGGTATTGAGAATAAAGAAATTTAAAAGTGGTTTAAGAGGAATAAAATTTCATTTGATGACTGACCACAAAGCTTTGGCAGAGATTAGGAATAAGTCTTACTTTAACAATAATTGGATAAATAGGTGGATTAAGTTTATCCATGAATTCGACTTTACAATAGAGTATGTGAAAGGAGGGTTAAAGACAGATGATGGTGA
>NZ_JBOFRG010000080.1:0-1791 GCF_051650885.1 Clostridium sp. | reverse complement strand
TAGAACCTAGAATATCTTTTATAATATCTTTAGTTTTATCAGTACTACCATCATCTATAATAACAGCATTAGTTATTACATCTTTGTTTTGCTCTAGCACTCTTTCTAAATATCTTCCTTCTTCATTTTTTACAACCATTGATAAAGTTAATTTATTTTCATCTCTAACACGTCTTAAAAGCGGTGTTGGCGATAGTACAATTGGACTTTCTTTTTTTATTGATTCAATTTTCCATCCCATTTTTGTTTCTCTTAATACTGCAACATATGCACCAGCATTATTAAAGCTATATGAATTTCTGATACCTTCTACCACAAGCTTAAAGTTTAATGCTATCTTTGTTCTATCAGAGAAAAATGATAGTCTCCATTCATCTACTCTATGCTTTGATATAACTTTACCATTTAATATTGATTTTTCCTCAAGTTCTCTAAGGTTTTTAAGTCTATCTCCTTCTTCAGGTAATACTAAATTAAGCCACGAATAATCCATTTCTTCTCTATATGAATAATTATAATATCCTTTTAAGAACTCTGTAACTAAATCAATCATTTCATATCCTAAAATATCATAATCCCTATTCTTGCAACCATCCTTAAAAGCAGTTACTCCTGCTAAATCAGTGCTTCTATAAATATGATATGCTGGATAATGAGTATCAACGAATAGTTCATAACCAAAGGCAACAGCTCTTATACAGAAGAATCTATCTTCTCCCCAAAATGAAAGATTATAAATTTTAGTAAAGTTTACACCGTCTTCTAAAGGCTTTCTTTTTATTAAGGTACATGCCCCTAATCCTCCAACTTTATAAACCCCAGGCTTTCTTAACATTGTTAAAAATTCATTTATTTGTTGACCTGCTTCCTGTTGGCTTATAGGCTTTATCATATTTGCTTCATATAAAGTATAAGCATCCTTTAACCAAACCTGTGGAAGGTCTTGTCCATCCGGACTCCATTTTGTCCAGAAAATATTTGATAAAATATCTTTATCTCTTGATAAAAGTGATTTTAAGCTTAGTGGATTAAGAACTATATCAGAATCTATAAAAAAGATATAATCATAATCTTTTTCTAATGCATAGTTTATAATTCCATTTTTAAATCTAGTAACCTTTTCAACTAAATCTTCATTCCATCTATGAGTATAATCATCACAAACATATTCTTTATCAATATCTTTTCCTACATTTACATCTAAAAGAGTAACATCATCTTTTTCAATACTGAATTCTTTTAATAATTCACTTGAAGCCTCTTCTTTATTATCGTCTACAAAACAATAGCCTATAATAAGTTCCTCAGTATCAAGTTCTCTAAGTGATTGTAAAAATTCTTTAAGAATATCTTTTTCCTGACAAACAGGACTACCTATTAATATTTTTTTCCCTTTGAACTTTTCCCATTCTATTTTTGGCATAAGCTTCCCCCTCTATAAATAATTTTCATATATTGTTATATCTATGTCTTTTACATCATAATCATCTATATTTTTTTGAATTTTTGTTTTTAAAACATTTCTAAGAATCAATCTTTCTTCTACTCGCATTTCATTTGTTTTAACATCTAAAATTTCTACCATAAATGCACATTTATCTTTTTCATCTTCTAAAATATCTGCTAAAAATGATTGTTGCCCATATGGAAGTATTTCATCTTCTCTAAGAGTTAATATCCACTTTGTTTTTAAATGTTTTGAAATAAGCTTTTCAAGGTTTTCGCTTTTGCATTCAACTATTTTAGCACCCATTTGAAGGCTATCTTTAATAGTTTTATTTCCTGATTTTA
>NZ_JBOFRG010000079.1:0-1006 GCF_051650885.1 Clostridium sp. | reverse complement strand
ATATTTACTTTTAAATTTTACTTAATCATTTTAGCTTTAAACTTAAAAATAAAATATTTGGGCTAAGGTTTTCTTTTTTTTTGTCATTTAGATGTCAGTAGATTGAAAAGAAGAATTCCATAAAAAGTTTTTCATCTTTCAAGGTTTCACAGTTAAGAGATCTTTAGGGTTTATTAGTTTCCCCTGTTTTTTCGGCTCGGATCTTGTGTCCTTCCTTCCATGTTCTACAACCTCAACTTCTCCTTTTTAAAACTCACCAGAATCTTCAATGCTTTCTCAATTTCTTCCCCAGCTTCGTCTTTGTTCCAGAGAGATTCTCTCAAGGGTTATCTTCAGCACCACGGACTAGATGTATGCTTCCAAGGTTAGTTTGATTCCCAGCTCTTGAATGTACTTCTTGTAATTAGTCGTAACCAAACTGTCCCATATCATTACATAGGAAACTATTCTAGTTTTAGCTTTGTGAATTACTCCAAGCTCATTAGCAGAAGATCGTATTTTCTTAATTTCCCATTTAATTTAACTGTGAGAAGATCTTGGTCGTTTATTTAGCTCGACAAAAAAGATTTCCTTTCTCTTCTTGTCTAATTCAAGAAAATAGGCTTGTTGTTTCTGACCTTAATGTCTGTTAAGATACGCGTATCCACTCATACTTCAACATTATCGATAGACAATACTTCTTGTTTTGAGTCGGATCTTATCTTATAAGATTTTCTAAAGCCAAACTTCTTACATAACAAGAGATGTAGTTTTCTAACTATCTCGTTGAGTCTTCTCATAAAATCATAGCCAAACATTCATTCACACTTAGTTGTTAGATGATCTACAGTCTTTCTATGAGATCTGCAGCGAGGACATTGTTCCTCATGTCCACAGAAGATATTTCTATCTTCTAGAAAGCATTAATTTGCTTCAGATCTAGCCTGGTTTGTTTCCATTTACCAGCCATGTAGAAGATCCCTTAAAATTCACTAGTTCATTCTTTCTTGCTCTGTAATGATTTATG
>NZ_JBOFRG010000078.1:0-5282 GCF_051650885.1 Clostridium sp. | reverse complement strand
ATGGTATAAATGCTGGAATTATAGATGTTCCAGGACATGAGAAATTTGTAAAAAACATGGTATCGGGAGCTTCATCAATAGATATGGTGCTTTTTGTTATAAGTGCAGATGACGGTATAATGCCACAAACAAAAGAGCATTTTAATATACTGAAGATATTAGGAATAAAAAGAGGGATTATAGTTTTAACTAAATGTGATTTAGTTGATGAAGAATGGATTTCTCTTGTTAAAGAGGAAATTAAAGAGTTTGTTAAAGGTTCATTTTTAGAAAATGCACAAATTATAGAATTTTCTAATAAAAATAATAAAGGTGTTGATTTATTAAAACAGAAAATTGAAGAAGCTATC
Source organism: Clostridium sp. (assembly GCF_051650885.1). Classification (GTDB taxonomy): domain Bacteria; phylum Bacillota; class Clostridia; order Clostridiales; family Clostridiaceae; genus Clostridium. Next base: position 4,932 of record NZ_JBOFRG010000078.1, on the reverse strand, counting down.
GCTGAAATAGAAGAAAAGGATAGTGAAAGTTTATTTAGACTTCCAATTGATAGAGTATTTACTGCATCAGGGTTTGGAACAATAGTTACAGGAACCATGATTGGAGGAAAAGTGAAAGTTGGAGATTCTTTAGAGATATATCCTAAAGGAATAAAATGTAAGGTTCGTGGAATACAAGTTCATGGGAAGGATGTTGAAGAAGCCTTTGCTGGAGAGCGTACTGCTATAAATTTAAATAATGTGCAAGTAGCTGATATTGAGAAAGGGGATATATTAGGAGAAGAAGATAAAGAAGTTAAGAGCTTTATGATTGATATAAAATTTGAATATTTATCATCTCAAAAAAGAAAATTAGAAAATAGAACTAGGGTTAGAATTCATCATGGAACGAAGGAGGTTCTTGGACGAATTATAATTTTAAATAAAGAGTTTTTAGAGAATGGAGAAAATGCTTATTGCCAAATTAGACTAGAAGAGGAGCTTTCTACTCGAAGAAAAGACAAGGTAGTAATTAGAAGTTATTCACCAATAGAAACAATTGGTGGAGGAGTAATCTTAAATGAGAATCCAAAGAAAGCAAAAAGATTTAAAGAAGATTATATAAATGAATTAGTTATTTCTGAAAAGGGAAGTTTAGAAGAAAATATTGTAAGAATATTAAAAAAAGAAAAAAATTTAATTTCAAAATTAGAGATTTCAAATAAGTTAAATAAAGATGAGATGGAAATAGAGATGGCTTTAGACAAAATGATATCAAAGAAATTGGGAATAAAAATTATAGATAAATATTGTAGCAATTTATTTTTAAAAGAAAAAGAAGAAGTTTTAATAGATATTTTGAATGAGTATTATAAAGCAAATCCATTAAAGGAAGCTATGAAAAAAGAAGAAGTTAAATCAAAATTATTTAAAGAAAAAATCAAAAAACTATATTTTGAAGAAATTTTGAAAAGTTTTGAAAAGAAAAATATTATAGAAATAAGTGAAGAAAATATAAAATTAAAAGACTATAAAATTAAGTTTACATTAAAACAGAAGCAGTTAATTCAAAAAATAATGGAAATATATTTAAATGATGGTTTTAAAACTAAAAGAATAAAAGAAGTTTTAGAAAATGAAGCTGATAAGTTAGAAATGAATAAAATAATTAATTATCTTGTAGATAAGGGGGATATTATATTATTATCTGAAGATGTAGTTTACAGTAAAGAATATTTAGAACAGGCAATAGCCATAGTAAAAAAATATTTAAGTGAAAACACATATATAGATTTGAAAGCATTAAAGGAACTAATAGATATACCTAGAAAATATTTAATTGCAATTTTGGAATATTGCGATTTTATAAAATTAACTTATCGTGATGAGAAAGGAAGAAGATTATTATAAAATCTTCTATTTGATACAAATGAAAAAAGAATTTATTTTAAGAAATGGTGGAATATTTTTACTATCTTTAATATTTATTTATGGATCAATACATTTTTTAGGAAGAGATAATTTAATGGTTGGTGCTAATGCTGTTTTTTTATTAGTAGGAATACTTAATAAAAATTTTTCAACGCGACCTATAAAAAGTATTCTAAAAGTCATAAGTTTAATGACTTTAATGGGGATATTACCAGCTTTAGTAAATTTCAATAATAACATAGGGTTATGTATTAATTTTCTCGGAATATTTATATTGTTATATGCAGTAGTTTATAATTTAAATAAATCAATTTATTATCCATTTTTATTTGGATATACCTTGCTTTTAAGTAGTAATGTAACAGGCGAGGCCTTGCTTTATAGAATTGTAGGACTAATTTTAGTGGGGATAATCGCTGTATTATATCAAATTATTTATACTAAAGTTATTTATAAAACAAAAATGAGTTCTTTAAAAAGAAGCTTAGACTTTTTAATACGCTATGTTGAAGATACAGATGAAAAAAATAATATTAAAAACTCAGAGAAATTTATTGAGATAAATGCCACTTGGAGTAGAGAATTACTAGAATATAGAGGAAATAATTTTCATTTAAATTATAAAGAAAATTTAGAATTAAATCTTATAGCAATCTTAGATAAACTTGAGGGAATAAATAGTGAAATTATTAAAAATAATATAAAATATACTAGCTGTGAAAAGAATAATATAAGAAAAGACTTTTTAAATACATTAAAAAGAGTGCGTAGCTTTATTTATAATGATATAACTGAAGAAGAATTAGAATATAGTATAAGAAACTATTTGAAAGAATATAAAAATAAAAAAAATATATACATATTTGAACTGGCTGTAACTATGGAGAGTTTTAAAAATTTAATTGTTGAATTTTATAAAATGGAGAAAGAAAATTTAAGAGTAAAGAAAAAGATTAAATTTATTGATATAAAAGAAAGCTTTAAAATCATAAAAGAAGATTTTAATGTTAACTCAGTAAGATTCATATTTTCTTTTAGAACAGCACTGCTTATCTCAGTAATATATTTTATAATTCAAAGATATCACATTGATTATGGCAAATGGATTATATTTACCATAGCCTCGGTTTCACAACCATATAATGAAACTGTAAAAAATAGAGCAAAAGAAAGAATAATTGGTACCCTTATAGGGGCATCTATATACTATGGACTTTCATTTATTTTAACTAGTGAAGGTGAAAGAATTATAATAATTTTAGTTGCAATTTATTTATATATACATTTTAAAACATATATGAAAAATGTAATGATGATAACAATTATGTTTTTAGGACTTGCAACATTGACTACTGTAAATACTACTAATGCAACTGAGTGGAGAATATTTTTCATTATAGTTGGAAGTATAATTGTAGTGCTAGGAAATAAATTTATTTTCCCATATAACTTTAAAAAAGAAACAAATGTACTTTTAAATAAATATATCGCATGTTGTGATAAAGCATTTTTAAATATATTTAATCTTTATGAAAATAAGTTAGAAAGAAATAAAATAAAAAATTTAATTCTTCAAGCAAGAGGCTTAGAAAATAAAATAATTTTAAATAATACTTTAGTAGAAAATAAAAATATTATGTATTTAATAAAGAATGAACGAATAATAATAAATTGTATACAAAATATATTTAACTTAAGTGAACATTATGATATAACATTAAGAATAAATGGTAAATTAAGAATGGAAACTATTAAAGTACTAGTTTATAATAAATTAAATGGCGAAAATCTTAATTTAAGTGATTATTTAAAGAAAACAGATGAAATAGATGAAAAACTTATATATAAAGATATGTACGAAGTAACGATTGCTAAAATACAAGTAAATGAAGCCATTAAGAAGGAGTGTAATTTAAATGGATGAAAAAAGTTTAGAAATATATATTGCTGAAAATGAAGCATTAAGAAAAGATATAATGAACAGGCTAAAGAGAATTGAAGGTCAAGTAAAGGGAATTCAAGGAATGATGGAAAAAAACACCTGTTGTGGTGATGTGTTAGTACAAATTTCTGCAGTACGATCAGCTATCAATAACGTAGGTGGACTTATAATAGAAAACTATGCAAGAAATTGTTTAGGGATTGAAGAAGGTGCTGTAGAGCAAGAAAATTTAAAAAGAATGATAAAAACAATAAATAATTTTGTAAAATAAAATTATAAAATTTATGGGGGCGAGATGAGAGAAGTTTTAAATGTATTAATGCTTATAGTTGGGTTTATGGCATTAATAAAAGGGGCAGATATTTTTGTTGAGGGAGCAGCTAACATAGCAAAAAAACTAGGTGTTCCTTCAGTAATAGTAGGACTTACAATAATATCATTAGGGACCAGTGCACCAGAACTTGCTGTAAGCACAATATCAGCAATGAACGGCAGTAATGGAATAGCTATAGGTAATATTCTAGGTTCAAATATTTTTAATACACTGATAGTTTTAGGTGGGACAACCTTGGCAATGCCAATTATAATAAAAAAAGATTTAATTAAGCGTGATTTTTTATTTAACATAGGTATAATAGTGGTACTTTACTTAATGACATATAATAATTATATTAGCTTTGATAATGGTATTATAAATAGGATAAATGGAATTGTATTACTCTCTTTATGTATTATATATACAATCCTATTAATTAAAAGTGCAATGAAAACAAAAGGTACTGAAAGAAAAGATACTAATATAAAAATAGGGCTAAATCTTTTTAAAATCTTAATTGGAGTAATTGGAATTTTAATAGGTGGAGAGTTTGTTGTAACTGGGGCAAGTGAAATAGCATTATTTTTAGGTATGAGCGAAAATTTAGTAGGTTTAACTATAGTTGCTATGGGAACTTCACTTCCTGAACTTGTAACATCTATTGTGGCTGCATTAAAAGGCGAAACAGAAATTGCTATTGGAAATGTGCTTGGTTCAAATATATTCAATATATTATTAATTCTTGGTGTATCATCTTCTATAAATCCAATAGAAGTATCTGGTATTCTAAGGTTTGATATGATATTCCTATTTGTAAGTACATTAGTAATTGGTGTATTATTCTTTATGAATAATGATAAAAAAATAAAAAGATTAAGTAGAGGAGAAGGAGTTTTACTAATAAGTTTTTATATAATCTACTTAACATTTATTATTCTAAGAAATTAGATAATTCAACAGGTATTCAAGTTTAATATAAAGCTTGAATATCTTTTTTTATCTAAAAAAATTAACAATATGTTTTTATAGAAGTTATTTATAAAAGCTATAATGTTTAGGATAGATAATTAGGAGGAAATAAATGAGTAACAAAAATAAAGGAATATTATTAATTTTAATTTCAAGTTTATTTGGTGCAATAACACTTACCTTAATAAAGCTTGGTGGCAATATTCCTGTATATGAAAAAAGTTTTTTAAGGAATGTATGTACAATACTAATAGCATTTTATGCATTGAAAAAAGCAAAGGAGCTTCCCTTTGGT
>NZ_JBOFRG010000077.1:0-2651 GCF_051650885.1 Clostridium sp. | reverse complement strand
GTTAGACTGATTCTACAGTATTAATATTAACTAACAATTAATGAAGGAGGAGATGAGGACGAGAAGTGAGGCAGCTAACGCTATTTTTAATGACAGCAAGAGATTCATTAGCAAAGCAGCTCACGGTTAACTGGCTAACGTGTAGCTAACTAAAATACCTAAAAGCCTAGAGAGGAAACGAGGTACACTGAACATAAGAAGCAGCTATCACACAGACATTGTAATGTCCATAGATGGACGTGAGCAGCCGCTCAGCCTGCACACACAGCAAGATTAACTGAGTTAGCTCTCTTGCTAACTTAGCTAACTAGCTCGTAGCCAGCATGACTAGCCCACACACAGGCTACAAGTGTAAAAGGGTGTTTTCAACGGTCTAATCCCATTGTAGACATGTGACAAAGTGAGAGTGTCAGGTTTTACGCACCACAAACACGGCTTCGGGGATCCCGAGATGCTTTTTCTTTGTCGCCTGTACGGCATTGCTGTTGTCTATGGTCGCCGCCATCTTGGAGAGAGGCTACTCCTTCCTTCCTTACGTACAAGTCTGGGCGTCAACCGTCTCAAGAGGAGAGCGGAGGCTCGGCTGCCTCTAGTGGCCACAGGTAGTACTACTACCAGTATTACTACACCTACTAAACTTGCGTATGGCCCTAGTTCTTAATTTTTTATCAATTTCTAGTTAGTTTTTTTCCCCTTCCTCTTATGTTTTGTTTTACAGTGGTGGAAAATAACTAAGTGCATTTACTCAAGTACAATATTGAAGTACTTGTACTTTACCTGAGTATTTTCATACTTTATACTTTTACTCCACTCCATATATTTTATACTTTTAGTTACTAGTTACTTTGCAGATTCAGATGAATGATGAAGTGATATGATAAAATAGGATAAAACTTTATTCAACTCAAGCTACCTGGCAATTTATATAATAAAAAATTAGCTCCACTTTTCCCAGCTGCAACATTAGTGATGCTTACACATGAATGCATCAATAATTATAATACAATAATATAATATATATTTTTCTAAAATGGGCCATTCTGCATAGTGAGTACTTTTGGTTACTTAAGTATATTTTGATGCTAATGCTTTTGCACTTCTACTTAAGTATAATTTTGAATGCAGGACTTTTACTTGTAACAGAGTATTTCTACACTGTGGTATTGCTATTTTTACTTAAGATCTGAGTACTTCTTCCACCACTGTTGTTTTGTGATCATATTTGTGACTTGGCTGCTGTAACACTGCAAATTTCCCATTGGTATTAAAGGAGGTTGAGGTTCACATTTGTTTAAGTCTGTCCTGAAACAAAACTTACATGTACACTGAAAGAGTTATGGGTCTATAATCATCCCTCTTTTCAATACTGGGCCTGAAGAGATCCCTTCTTAACGTGATTTTAATGTAAGTGATGGGCGACAAGAGCCACAGTTCTCCTTCTGTGCATACAAACGTTTAGCTGAAGCTAATATGTGACTTCAGCAGTCTGAGTTGGACAAATCAAGTGGGTATCTTCTAAAGTTATGGTCTTTTTAGTGCCAATTTTCCCATTACTGTCTCTCCACTGCAGCTCAGCTAGGAACAACTGTCAGAGGAAACACAAAGAGAGAATTTTCTACTAAAAAACTCTAACTTTGAAAGATATCCACAACATTTGTCTAACTAATTTTTGCATTTTTACACAGACTGAGGACTCTGGATTTTGTCCACCATCTCTGACAAAAAAAAATCATGTTAGGAAGGGATCTCTTCACAGCCAGTATGGACAGTGTGTGTCATATACACAGACATACACAAATGTAGTTGAACAAAACCACAGATGATGACGCTAGAACTCACAGTGTGTAAAAATGTCCAATACTTTGCTTTATGACCAAATACCTGCAAAACTAATGACATTCCCATCAGCCTTTCCACAACTCGCAGGTGATCTGTGGTTGTGGAAAAATGTGATACTGGCTGATTAGATGGGCTTGCACTAACTTTTTTTTTGGTTTGCAGAATCTTTTGCATTTTCCCACCACCACAGATTCTCTATAAGTGGGTAAGGGAGGCACGTGACAACACATTTGTTTGTTTTTCTTTTTTTTCTTTAATAAACACAAAAACATTACAAGAAAGTAAGTTCTGGGTCAAAGATAAAAAAGTGCCTTATAGTATAACAGTTGTAACTTTGTGTACCACAAATTGTGTCATTGTTGAATTCAGGTTTGGGCTCGGCTGGACGGGTGCGGCCCAGAACCAGCACTGTGTGTGTGTGAAGGCAAACAAGACACCACACTACCCAACCGTGGCCCTTACATTGTTAATACAAACTCATCACACTTGTTTCAAATTAAAAGCTCTCCAGTGTTTCTGTGGACAGAATCCCTTCATTTCTTAACAAGGCTTTTATTGTGAAATATGTGCAGGACCGTGAAAATTCAGTGACTTGAGCGGTTTCCAAATGGTTCTCAAATGTAGCTATTGCCAACTTATGGCACTTGTAAAGTATACAGTTTGGCTGGGACATTAACACACACACCCGCAGTGACTGAAATCGGACAATACTGAAATGAATAATCTAGAACAAGAAAGTGTTGAAAAGAGCATGATTATATTGTTGAAATTATTAAATTAAAGCGATGGAAATGTACATTATGCTTAGTTGG
>NZ_JBOFRG010000076.1:0-5362 GCF_051650885.1 Clostridium sp. | reverse complement strand
GCCCTTTCATTCAAACTACTAAAGCTGTTGATTTAGCTGCAGCAAAAAAAGGTGATGTTTTAGTCTATACAATTGGCGTTTCTAATACCGGAACTAATATGGCTAATACAGTTAGACTTTTAGATACACTTCCTACAGGCCTTAGTTTTAAATCAGGTTCTGTTATGTTAGATGGTGTATCATATCCATCTGCCACTGTACTTCCACCTCTTGGATTCCTTATTGGTGATATGCCTATCGATTCTTATCATACTGTAACCTTTAATGTTGATGTTATAGCTAAAGCTACAGCATTTACAAATACAGGTACAATTTCTTATAAATATTCTACAACTGCATCTACAATCCCAGATTATCTAGCTTTTAAGGATACCAATGATGTAGTTACAACATTTATAGATAGTCCAAATTTCACAATTTCTAAAGTAGTTGATAGAAATTTCGCAATTTCAACTGATACTATCTCTTATACTTTAGTTATTAAAAATACTGGTACACTAGCTTCAGATGCTATTTTATTTGATACCTTACCATCTGGACTAACCTTTATTCCAAACAGTATTAAAGTGAATAATCTTCCTATTAGTGGCGATATCACACCTCCTGGAATTACATTAACTAGTATTGCTATAAATGAGGTAAGAACAGTAACATTTAATGCCTCTATTAATTCATCAACTACAGTCTTTACTAATACTGGTTATATTTATTCAACTATTCCTGATTTAACTAACGTTGAATCAAATATTGTAACTACAACTTTAGTTAATCCATCAGTTTCATCTATAAAATTTGTAGATAAAACCTTCGCTACTTTAAATGATACCATTACTTATACAATCTCTATTAACAATACTGGTAATGTTGATTTAAAAAATGTATTCTTCCTTGACACTATAAACTTAGGCGCTACATTCATCCCAAATTCAGTTCAAGTTAATAGTGTTCCTGTATCTTCTGTATCTGTTGTTCCTCCAGGCTTTTTAGCTTTAACATCACTACCTGCTGGAACTACATCTACAATAAGCTTTTTAGCTAAAGTAAATAGTAGTGTAACTATAAGTAATATCGAGAATTCAGGAACCTTTACTTCTAGCTATACTATTGACGGAACTACAACTCCTACAAGAACTGGAACTATATCTACAAATACAAATATAGTTAGCACTACAATAAGTTATACAACTCCAGTTATAACAAAGTCTGTAGACAAACTTTTCTCTACAACTGGGAATACATTAACTTATTCACTTTCTATATTTAACAATGGAAATATTCCTATGACAAACTTGATAATTACAGATACACTTGCAAATTCATTAAATTTTGTTTTAGGCTCTGTAACTATTGATGGAGTTTCTTCGCCTAGTGATTCAATTACATCTGGAATTTTAATCTCATCTCTATCACCTCTTCAAACTACAACAATTACTTTTAATGCAACTATTTTATAAATTCACTTTAATAACTTTATAAAAATCTCTCTAAAAGAGGAAGCTTATTTATATACATAGCTCCCTCTTTTTTCGACTTTCTTTTTATTTACTTTTCACCGATTTTTTTATATACTTAAATTTAGTTATACAAATGCTTTAACGATATACACTAATTAAATAAACTTTAAACGAAGGAGAAATTTGAATGAGCAATCATAAACTAAAGAAAACTATTACCTTTGGTGCTGCTTTATCTACTGTTATTGGGCTTGTAATCGGTTCTGGCGTATTTTTTAAGCCACAACAAATTTTTGAAGCTACTGGTGGTGCACCTGGCCTTGGACTTTTCGCTTGGGTTTTAGGTGGAATTATTACTATTTGTGCTGGACTTACAGCAACTGAAATTTCGGCAGCTTTCCCTGAAACTGGTGGTATGATGGTTTATATGAGAGAAATTTATGGAAAAAAACTTTCTTATGTTACCGCTTGGATGCAAACAGTCCTTTACTTCCCAAGTGTTATCGCTGCACTTTCTATTATGTTTGCAGAACAAGCTTGCGAAATAATAGGTATGCCACATCTTAAAATTCCTATAGCTATTTTAATTATTCTTATAATTTTAATTTTAAATCTTTTAGGCTCTAAGACTAGTGGATTTATCCAAATAGCCTCAACTATTGGAAAGCTTATTCCTATCGCACTTATTATTTTAATTGGATTTATTAAACACCCTCACACTCAAAATATTGTAACTCCTTTCATTTCACATAATGTAAATTTCGCAACTGCTTTAGGTCAAGTGTTAGTTGCTGCTTTATTTGCTTATGATGGATGGATCTATGTTGGTAATATTGCAGGTGAGATGAAAAACCCAAGCAAAGATTTACCACGTGCTATAATTGGTGGACTTATGATTACAATGGCTGTTTATATAGCTATAAACGTTGCATTTGTATTGACAGTTCCTTCTGATATGCTAGCTTCAACATCTACACCTGCCTCATTAGTTGCACAAAAACTATTTGGTAATGCTGGTGCACAGGTAATTAATGTTGGAATACTTGTATCTATTTTAGGTACACTAAATGGTTACATACTTACAGCACCTAGAGTTCCTTTTGCTCTTGCAAATACCGGGAACTTACCTTACAGTAAAACTTTTAAGAAGCTTAATAAAAATGGAGTTCCTGCAAACGCTACATGGCTTGTTGCTATACTTTCTATGTTGTTTGCCTTAAGTGGACAATTTAACCTTTTAAGTAATCTTTCAATCTTTACTATTTGGATATTCTATTCTTTAATATTCATAGGTGTATTTAAACTAAGAAAAGAAAAACCAGAACTTAATAGACCTTATAAGGTAATAGGCTACCCTCTTATACCAATAATAGCTATTTTAGGAGGTGCATTTGTAGTTATAAATCAACTATTTATGTCTGGCCTTGAATCAAGCTTAATTGCAATAAGTGGACTTATTATAACTTTAATTGGTCTTCCAGTATATTCTTATATGAAAAAAAGATAAAAAATAAGCTTAGTGAAAATTATTTTTTCTACTAAGCTTATTTTAATTAATCAATCTATCACATTCCCTACTATTAATTTTACTAGCTATTCAACCTGCTACTTTAATACCATTTAAATTAATTCTTATTATAAAACTTTCACTTTAAATGTAATTGTTAACACTTGCATGTTTGCTATATTAGATATAGCAATACCTCCAATTTCTGGATTTACTCCTAATTGAGTAATACCATCAATAGTCACTGTATCTGCTACAAATGTTGTTCCTATTGGTATAGTATCTTTAAATATCCCATTTGTTATAGTAGTTCCTAAAAAATTAGTTATCTCCATTGTGTATGTCAATACATCTCCCGTTGTTACAATTGTTTTATCAACATTTTTTGTTATTTTTACAGGTACTATGGTATAGCTAAATACAACTAATCCATTTCCCCCAGCTGTTCCTAGTTGAGCTGCTCCAACCCCTACACCTGTAATATAATCTATATCTATAGTATTAGGTGGCAATACACTAGTTGTGTTAGTTACTATTTTTTGTGGTGATGATGCTGTAATTCCATTTAAAACTCCACCTATATAACTTGATCCACCAGCTCCAGCTGTTTCTTGTGGAAATCCATTTCCAACAGCTTCCCCAGCTCCACCTCCACCTCCATAATATCCACCTCCAGCTCCACCGCCACCTCCTGATGAACCACCTTGTCCTCTTCCACCAGCCCCACCTTGATACTGACTTCCATTAAATCCATTTGCTGCTATTACAGTTGTTGTTCCAGCAGCCCCTCCAGTAGTCTGACTTCCACCCTTAGCTATTACTGTTCCTGCAAGACCTGAACCACTTTGATTTACTGCATCATTCCCACTGAGTCCCCCACCATTCCCTCCATTAGAAAATGCTGTATTTGTAAAACCTCCACACCCTCCACCAGCACCTCCTGTGATCACTTCCAAATTTCCAATTCTAACTGCCGAACGTCCTCCACCTGATGCACCTATAAATGTAGTTGTATCTGTTCCTCCTGCACCTCCTCCACCAAAAGTACCTGGATTTATAGTTCCACTTGAATTTCCAGGTTTACCTCCTTCTCCAACTATTACTGACAATATTTGTCCCGGACTTACATTTAATGTCCCACTTGCATATCCCCCAGCCCCTCCGGTTCCACCATTTGGACTTCCAAAATTAGAACTAGCTCCACCAGCTCCCCAAATCTTTATATCTATGCTCGCCACTCCAGCTGGCACTGTAAAACTTTCAATATTGCCTATAAATATAAACTTTTTAGTTACCATTTATACTTACCTCCTTTCTCTACATATTAATTTTCTTCTATTAATATTATATTTATAAAAAATTTTACTGTTCTTCATTATTTAACCTTTAAGATATCCATAATATAAAATAAGTCTAGTAAAAATTTAAATTCTTACTAGACTCTTATCTTTTTAGATTAAATATAATTTCTATCCTTCTATAACTACCAAATCCTCTTTATATCCTCTATTATTGTAGATATATATAACTACTGCTCCTGCAATAATTAATGCATATCCTATATATTGTACTGGATGAGGTAATTTACCCCATATCACAAATGAGAAGAATGCTGAGAATATTGCATCTGAATAACTAAATACAGATATTTCTCTTGCTGGTGAACATTTATATGCTAATACTCCTAAAATCTCTGCTGCCATATATGCAACTCCAGCTCCTATAAGACAAAGAATATCTTGCTCTGTTAAAGGCTTATAGCTTATTAACATATTTGGAATTGTAAATGCAAGCGATGTAAGTGCCATAAAGAATATTATTGTTTCTGGTGCTTCCTTTTTTCCTAAATGTCTTACAAGTACATATGAAAGCCCTGCACATAAAGCTCCAATAAGTCCTATTATTGCTGGGAATATTGACATCTTCCCACCTGGATTTATTATGAAAAACATTCCACTAAATGCTACAAGTATTGCAACTATTTGCATAGGCTTTAATCTTTCCTTTAAGAAAACTGCTGATAAAATTATTATAAAAAATGGACACAGATTACTTATAATAACTGCATTTGGAAGTATCATATGTGTTATTGCATAGTAACTTGCAAACGCCCCTAATGTTCCAAATGCTCCTCTTCCAAAAAGAGCTAGTCTATGTCCTTTCTTCCCAAGTAATGGAGCCTTACTTTTAGCTACCATTATTAAACTTCCTATAAATAACATTATATTTCTATAAAAAACCTTTTCCCCTTGTGGTAATCCGTGCGTCCCCTTTATAAATGCACTAGTTAATGAAAAGCAAAACGCCATTAATAGTATAAGTATAATTCCTTTAGTTTTTCTGTTTTTCATCCTTAATTTCTCCTTTTAATCGTCCTATCTTTTAAAAAAGGGCAAAAAAA
>NZ_JBOFRG010000075.1:0-12145 GCF_051650885.1 Clostridium sp. | reverse complement strand
GAAGAGGTGAAAATATCTGTGGGAGGATTTTCAGAAGGATATGAGTATCTAGAAGTTAATTTTATAGAAAATAAAATAAGATATATGCATTCCTTAAAAACTAAGGGAGAATATATCCAAAAGGAAATAGAAAGAGTTGAGATAGAAGATTTTATTGAAAAGTTGAAGGAAATAAAATTAGTTACATGGAAAGCAAATTATAGTGAACTTGGAGTTTGTGATGGAACTCAGTGGTCAATAAAGATAGATACAGCCACAGAAAAAATAGAAAAGTATGGTGATAATAAATACCCACCTCAGTGGAAGGGTTTTTGTAAATTGATTGAAAAGGTGAAAATAAAAAATTTTAAAGATGAAATAGAAAAGATGGAAGAGTAATGTTTTAAAGAAGCAGAGTAAACAAAAAAAGGTTTGCTCTGTTTTTGCTTGAAAATAATATTTACTATATTTTAACATATGATGCGAAAAAGAGTGCTATTATGGTAAAAAGGAGAAAAGATATGAGTTTGGATAGTATACATTATAAGAAGATAGAGAACCTACAAGGAGAGATAATTGAATATATAAATAATATATATTTAAGGAAAATAAGAGAAGATAAAGTTGGAACTTTAATAGATCAGTGGAATAAAAAAAGTGATATGTTAGATAAAATTTCTATATCTTTTGCAATAGAAGGAAATTTTAAATTGAAAAATATAAGTGAAGAAAAACTTAATAAAGAAATTAATCGAGTTTTGTTTGATGAATATATAGATGAGGCTTTTGATAGCTTAAAGGAAATAGAATTAAGAATAGCAACAGAAGAAAAGATAAATATTAAAGTTAATCGAAAAAGATTGGAAGTTATGATTAAAGACCATTTAAGAAAAAATATAATAACTATTTTTAATAGAGATGATATAGAATTTAAAGGAATTATCTTAGTTAATAATGAAGAAGAATTAGAGATAATAAAAATTCAATAACTAGGAAATTAGGGGGAATAGATACAGGTGAAATTAAAATTTGATAATTACTGTAGGTACTTAATTGAACAGTATAATATTAGAAATGAAGGAAAATATAAATTAGTGTGGGGAGAAAATATAATTAGTGAATTTAGCATAAGTGCTAAAAGTTTAAATAAAGACTTGTGTAATACGAGATTAAATTTTTCAAAGAAAGAATTAGAAGAGAATAACGTGGATTCTTTAGAAAGTTTAGCTAACTACATGGGAATAGATTTTGATAAATTTATAGCTAAAATAATAAATGAGGGATTTATAAAACCACAGTCTGATACAAGAGGAAAATCCTTTATACCGGTTTGTTATTATACTATAAAAGAGATAGAGAATGAATATGGTGAAAAAGTTAAGGTGAAAGAAGTTACAGAAGTAACTGAATCTTTTAACAAATGTATTTTTTATGCAATTATTAGTTATAAAAAAGAGTTAAAGGGCTTTGATAACAAGCTAAATATTATAAGAAAAGCGTTGCTTGTATGTATAGTATTGGGAATATTAAATTTGGGACTAATTCAACAATCAATGAATAGTGTAAATATAGCTAGTACAACACAGAGTCAAAATATGTTTCCATACTTTTCAATGATTGTATTAGTAATAGCAATTATAGTATTATATTTGTTATCTAAGAATTATAAAGAAGCTAAATAAAATAAACAAGGACTACTTCAAAGGAGGAAGCCCTTGTTTGTTTTATTGATTATACTCAAATTTTTCTACTTTTTTATCATTTTCCATAAGGTACGCTGGCATCATACCTTGATTAGGAATTTTATAAACTCTTTTAGTATCCATCTCTACAAGGTATTGATTTATCATAAAATCTTCAGATAGCTCAAATGATAGAACCTTTCCTTTAAGCTTTATATTCCATGATTTTGCAAGGGTAGTCCATTTTTCAGAATCATCAGAAAGAGGGTATAATTCAGCACCTTCCGCTTCAGATTTCTTTATATTAGATTTATCAGCTTTTAAGATTAACTCACGAGCTAAATCTTCATTACTTATGCCTACTTTAGGTTTAGGCTCAGGCTTTGGTTCAGGTTTTTCATCAGGTTTTGAATTTTCATCTAGAGAAGTTACTGGTGGAGCAAAATCACCATATAAAGTGTTTTTCTCAAGGTCATACATTTTCTTTATTTCTCCATAATCGGAATAATACAAAATATTATCAAATTCAAAAAGATGGTTGTTTTCACTCATTTTTGTACTATGAATAGCTTTAGTTTCTCCTGTTAAAAGGTCAAGGTATGAAAGACCTTTTGAATTTAAATAGAATACTTTATTTTTAGAGACTAAATAAGAACTTTCTGAAGGTAAGTTTAGAACTTTTGTATTGCCATTGTCTTTAATCTGTAAAAAAGTATTTTTAGAAAAATCATAGACTTCGCAAATTATAGAATCTTCAGTTTGTCCTAGAAAGGTTATTATATTTTGTTTATTTTCAACGGGGAAAACTCGTTCTTTATTTATAGATACATAACTAAAAAGTTCACGACTTCCAATTATAGACCTATTTTCATCTATAAAAGAAAAAAGTCGTGTAGCTACAGGACTACTACTTATAAGTTTATTTTCCTTTAAATCATATTTATTTAGCTGAAAATCAGAGAAGCCACTATCATTTTTACTTGGAAAAGATGTTACATAAAAAAGAGCATCATTTGAAATTATAATATCATTAACTGATGTTGCTAAAACTTCTTTATTAGAAACACCATCTAAATCAACTCTTATTAAATCCCTATCAGAGCAGTAGTAAAGTTTATCTTTATATACATTTAAAGACTTTGCAGGATCACTATTTAGTTTTTCAGATGTGGAAGGATTTCCACCTTGTCTAAAGACACCAGGAATATTACTAGTAGAAGAATAAAACATATCATTATATTCTGCTACAAAAGAGTATGAATCATGCTTAGTATTAATAGAATTATTAATTGTATTACCAAAGCTTCTATGAAAGTCATCCTCAGAAGGTTTTGTAGAAGTAGTGGTGTCTGGATTAGGTTTAGATGTAGTTTGATTTTTTTCACAGCCTATAAGCAGGAAAACTGATATAAAAATTAAAGGAAAAAATTTTTTCAAAGTTAAATCACCTCTTTTAATATTTTGTGTAATCAAATTTACATAGATTTGATATATTTAATTCATTTTAAATATATGTTAACAAAGTAAAAAATATATCTTTATACCTAGTTTACAATTTATAGAATAGTGTGTAAAGTTATATTGAGGTGAGTTGTATGGGAGAAATATGGAAAAAAGAAAGGAAAGCCTTGCTTAAAATTATGTTAGTTAATTTTCTAGGAGTTTTAGTCTTATTAACTTTTATGATGGAGAGTATAGAAATTTTTATAAAAGGTGAAACAGTTATTGGTGTTATAGAAGGCTTTATTCGTGAAGATACAGGCTTTACAAATGAAGAGGGAGATAAGGTTTATACTGAAATTCCAATAGTTAATATAAGTATAGCTGGAAAAGAAAGAAGAATTGAATTGGAAAATTATATAACTGGAGGATGGGCTTTATTTTCTAGAAGAGTAGAAGGCGATAATATATTTTCTGAAGGTGAAAGGTTAAAATTAAAGTATTTAGAAAAAAAGAATAAAGCTGTAATAAAGCCATATTTTATTTTTAGAGAATCAAGGAAGTTTTTTAATAATATATTAGGACTCTTATTAGTTACAGTTATGTTCCATTATAATAATAAATTTAAATCAGAAGTGAAAAAGCTTAGTATAAAAAATGAGGCTTTACTAGGAATTATAGGGAATTTGTTTCAAGGGATAATATTATTTTTAATAGCACCTATGTTTATAAAAAGTATAGTGAAATCTCCATTTAATTTTATAGATTATTTTTGTGTTGGATGTTTCTTATTACCTGGATTAAAGTTATTAAGGAAAGATTTTAAAGTATTTAATGAAAGTAAGATAAAAGAAAAAAAGATACTAGAAAGTGGTATAATATAAATATAGATTATCTATATACAAACAAAAGGAAAGAAGATGTTTAAAATGAAATTATTAATTCATGTTGGCGATTTAGAAAAATGGAAAAAAGCAATTGGAAACGCTAAAAACACAAAGAAATTAGAAAAAGATTGCCAGATTGAAATTATTGCAAATGGAGTAGCAGTAATAGCTGTTAAGAAAAAAATTTCAGAAAATCTAGGTTTAAAAGAAGATTTAGAAAGATTAGAAGAGCTTGGTGTAAAAATAAAGGTTTGTAATAATTCATGTACAATGTTTGATTTAAAAAAAGAAGAATTATTAGAAGGTATTGAAGTTGTATCGGCAGCAGTAATTGAAATTTTAGAAAAACAAAAAGAAGGCTATGCATATTTAAAAGCTTAATTATAAGAGAAACACCCTTTTGCAATATAAATGCAAAAGGGTGTTTTAATTATCTAAGTTTTTTAATTAAGCCTTCTAAAGTAAGAGCTAATTCTTGAGCTAAGATAAAGTCTTTGTTTTTTAAAGCTTTTTCTATTTGAAGTTCAACAGATTTCTTTTCTTCTTCAACTTCTAAATAGTTTTTACTAAAGTGATTTTCATAAATCATCTTTTTAAATTTCTTTATGTTCATTCTTCTAATAGTTTTATCTTCTACTATAAATATAGTATTCATACAGTTTACTATTGAATAGAAGTCATGTGAAACCATTATAATTGAACCAGTATATGTTTGCATTGCTTTTTCAAGTGCTATTTGAGAATAAGTATCTAAGTGACTTGTAGGTTCATCTAAAAGTAATAGATTATAATCACCTGCAGAAATTTTAGCAAGTTGAAGTAAGTTTTTCTCACCACCTGAAAGGCTTTCTATTTTTTGATTTATAATCTCAGTATCAAGACCAAAGTCAGATATATGAGATACTATTTCATCACGTGTTTCAAAATCAAGCTCAAAGAATTCTTCTAAAACAGTATTGGAGTTATTTAAAGTTACTCTAGGGATTTGTGAAAGATAACCAATCTCTGCATTTTCATTAAGCTTCATAGCTGGATTTACATTTTTATAAATCTCTTGAAGAAGAGTAGTTTTTCCAGTTCCATTTGCACCTATTATTGCAATTTTATCACAAGGTTTAATTTCTAAATTAACATTTTCTAAAAGAACTTCTTCAAAAGCTACACTATAATCTTCAATATTTAAAAGAACTTCATCTTCAGGAAGTCTGCTTGATGTAGCTAAGTAAATACGTGGTTCTTTAAGTTCTATGAAAGGAGCCTTTATTTTACGCTTTTCTAATCTTTCTTGAATTTTAACTCTAGCTCTTAATTTTCTACCTCTAAAAGCTTCAGCATTTTCTTCAGCTAAATCTCTTAATCTATCAATTATTTCTTCATTTCTTTCAATTTCTAAATCATCAGCAATTGATAATTCTTGAAGTTCAATTTTAGTTTGAAGAAGATAGAAGTTATAATCAATGTAATTTCCTTCGAATTCTTGAAGTTCTTTATTTTCAAGGTGAAGAATTTTATTAAAGCAATGATTTAATAAATATCTGTTATGAGTAACAACAAGGATTGTTCCTTCATGTGAATTAATTAAGTTTTTTAAAGAATTAAGATTTTCAAAATCTAAGAACACATCAGGTTCATCCATAATTATTAAATCAGGCTTATTAAGCATAGATCTCATAACTTGAACAAGCTTAAATTCACCACCACTAAGTTCAGAAACAAGCATGTCTTTAAGCTTAGTCATATTAGCTAAGTTTAAAGTTTTATCTATAATATTAGGAAACTCATGACCATTAATTGCATCAAAAGCGTCTAAAGCTTCTTGATATTTTATAAGTAATGGTTCAATGTCAGAAGCTGTTCCCATTTCTTCGCAAATAGTATCAATTTCTTTTTGAAGTCTAATAAATTCTTCACTTACATAATCAAAAACAGTAATTTCTCTTAATTTATCATTTTCATTAAATTGACTTACGTAACCTATTTTAAGGTTTTTGTCCATTTCAATTTTACCATCAAACATAAAGTTATCTGGATTTATAAGTATATCTACAAGAGTACTTTTCCCACTACCATTAGTCCCTATAAAAGCACAGTGATTACCTGTTTCTATTGAAAAAGAAATATCTTTATACAAGTCTTTTTCAGGGTAAGAGTAAGAAAGGTTTTTAACGTTTATCATCTGAATACCTCACTTTATCATTAAAAAAGTGAAGACAAAGCTTCACTTTTTAGAATTTAAATTAATATTCATAGCATAACATCTTTTTAAACTAAGTTCAATCATAGGGAGTAAAGAAAAGAAATCTATAGAAAGAATCTTTTTTTAAAATTAGTTTTTTGAATCTAACTTTTTCTTTTCCTCATTAACAATTTTTTTCATATAGACAGCGCCCTTAGATACAATTCCACCCCATTTGATAGTAGCAACAATGCCAGGAAGATTTTTGTCTTTTGAATGACGCTCTAAAAATCGCTCACGACGGACAATCCATTTTTCAAGAGATTTAGAGTGTCCTTTTTTTCTAGCCTTTTTCCAGTTTTTAAAAGCAGTATTTCCATATTCATTTCCACCTGCTTTCCAAATCTTTGGATAATCAGCTTGTAGGCTTTCTGCAAATTCATAATTAAATTGTCTAAACTTACTATTAGTTAAAGAAATTTTCTTGTTATCACCTTTGTTTGGGAAATTAGTTATCATAGTAAATACCTCCATTTAATTAATCTTTAGTAAAATAAATTTTTGTATACAAATAGTTTGTCCTAAATCTTATAAAAAATACATATTAATGTGACATAAAAAAATTAATATTAACTTATAAAATAAAAAGGACTAAATATGTTAAATAAAACATAAATATGATAGAAGTTTTATAAGGAGTTTAAAAGAGATGAAAAAGATAATAATATTAATTTTAAGTGTGTTACTAATTTTAGGACTAGGGAATTTAGGAAGAATTTTATGGAAGAGATATGAATTTAAAGCATATCCTTATAAATATATAGATATAGTAAGCAAGTATTCAAAAGAGTATGATTTAGATCCACTTTTTGTACTTTCAGTTATAAAGGTTGAAAGTAACTTTGAGCCAGATGCAAAATCAAATGCAGATGCAATGGGGCTTATGCAAATAACAGAACCAACAGGAGAAGATATTGCAAAGGCTCTTAATGATTCAGATTTTAAAGCAGATGATTTATATAATCCAGAGAAAAATATAGAGATGGGATGCTATTACTTGAGAAATCTTTATGATGAGTTTGGAAAGTGGGACTTAGTTATAGCAGCATATAATGGTGGACGTGGAAATGTTCAAAAGTGGCTTCGTAATAGCCAATATTCAAAGGATGGAAAATTAACAGATATACCTTTTCCAGAAACTGAAAAGTATGTGAAAAAGGTAAATAAGGCATTTTCAGTTTATGAAAAATTATATAGAAATAAAAAATAAATGATTAAGGGTTCATATATAAGGTAAGACTATAAAAAAAATAAAATAGTAGTTGGAGAAAAATTATATGAGAAAATGGTTCAAGAGAATAAGCTTTATATGCACTTTATTAATCATAGGGGGCATCTGTACTTTAGGACTTAAGGAAAAAGATATTAAGGTTACAGCACAAAAAGAAGAAGAAGAAAATCTTTTTTTAAAATATGAAAATGAAAGGTTTGGGTTTTCAGGAGTATATCCAAAGTTTTTAACAGAAAAATTTGGAAGTGAAAATGGTGATGGAATTATTTTGAAAGATAAAAATAATGAAGTTACATTAATCATGAGTGGAATAAACAATATATTAGAAGAAAGCCCTAAGGTTTTATTAGAAAATGGAAAGAAAAATAAAAATATTTTATATGAAGAAGAAGGAAAAGACTTTTATAAACTTTCATGGGAAGAAGAGGGTATAGTAAAATATGATTATAGAAAAGTTGGAAGTAAATCTATCCAAGGCATCTTAATAGAATATCCAAAGTCTAGGGAAAAAGAATTTGAAAAAGTGATAGAAAAAATAAATGAAAATTTTAAAACAGGAAACTTAGAAGAGTTTTCTTAGAAGAAAAACATCTTACGAAAAAGTAAGGTGTTTTTTTATACCAAAACCCATATAATGGAATTATAAGGGGTGAGAAAATGAAATGTGTAGTTATTCATGGAAGTCCTAGAAGAGGAAATACATGGGACGTTTTAAATAAAGTTATAGAAAATATGAAGAAAACAGATGAAAGCTTTGAATTTGAAATAATAGAATTAGCTAAAGAAAAAATTCCAAATTGTACAGGATGTTTTAATTGTATATTAAAGGGAGAAGAATTATGTCCTCATAAAGATAAAATAAAGACTATAGTAGAAAAAATTAATGAAGCTGATGGATTAATTTTAACAACTCCTGTATATGCTATGAATATGACAGGAACACTTAAGGGATTTTTAGACCATATAGCCTATAAATTTCACAGACCAACATTTTTCAAGAAAAAGGCTTTAATAATTGTTACAACAGCAGGGGCAGGACAGAAAAAAGTAGCTAAAGATATAAGTGAAGTTTTAGGGCATATAGGAATAAATTCTATAAGAAAATTAGCAATTGCGTATAGAGGAATAGAGTTAAACAATAAAAATAAAAGTATTATAGATAAAGTTTCAAAAAAATTTGCAATAGAATTAAAGTCAGGGAAAATAAAAAAACCAAATTTAAAAGCAGTATTTATGTATAATGCATGGAAAGGCATGGCAATGAATAGTGATAAGGAAAGTGCAGATTATAAACATTGGAAGTGGAAATCTATAAAAAACATTCCATATGATGAAAATGTTAAAGTTGGATTTATTGCAAAGGGTGTAGCTAAATTTAGTTATAAATTAATGTGGAATTTAACCAAGAATAAAATGAAATAAAAGCTAAAACAATAAAAGGTGAAAGGAAGAAAAATTCATGGTAAGCAAAAGAAAATTAAAAATGAAAAAAGTAGGAATTGAACATCTTGAAGAATATAATAATTTATTACGATATGTTTTCCAAGTAACTGATTCAGATTTACAAAAGCTTGGTTGGGAAGAAAAAGAAATAATAAGAGCAAAATCACCAACTTTAGAAAAAGCAGAAGTTTTTGGTTGGTTTGATAGAGATAAATTAATATCTCAAGTAGCAATATATCCTATGAAGGTTAGAATTTTTAATAAAACTTATGATATGGGCGGACTTACAGGAGTTGGAACCTATCCTGAATATTCAAATCACGGGCTAATGCATAAATTGTTATATAAGGCATTAAAGGATATGAAAGAGAAAAATCAAACAATATCATATTTATATCCATATTCAATACCTTATTATAGAAGAAAAGGGTGGGAGATTATATCTGACCAAATTGTTTATGAAATAAAAGATTATCAACTTCCTAAAAACAAAATAGTAAAAGGTGAAGTACAAAGAGTTAGCATAGAAGGAAAAGAAGTTAAAGAAGTATATGAAAAATTTGCAATGCAAACACATGGAGCACTTTTAAGAGATGATTTAGCTTGGAATGAATACTGGTTATGGGATACTGACGATTTAACAGCAGCAATATATTACAATGAAAAATATGAAGCTGAGGGGTATGTACTTTACTGGATTAAAGATGAAGTGTTTTATGTAAAAGATATGATTTTTACAAGTGAAGAAGCTAGAAATGGTTTATGGAACTTTATAAGTGCACATTTTTCTATGATAACAAAGGTTATAGGAAATACATTTACAGATGAGCCATTAGCATTTTTACTTGAAGATGCAGATATAAAAGAAACTATTTCACCATACTTTATGGCAAGAATTGTTGATTTAGAAGGATTTATAAATAGATATCCTTTTAAAAAAGATACTGTAGAAAGAGAATGGATTTTTAAAATGGATGATCCAATTTTAGAATGGAATAGAGGCGTATTTAAGCTAAAGATTGACACTGATGGAAATGGAAAAATAGAAGTTTCAAAAGAAGAAACAAAAAATAAGTTAGATATTCAAACAATGACAACTATGCTTTTAGGATATAAAACTCCAGATTATTTATATAAAATAGGAAGACTAAAATGTGATAAAGAAACGTTATGTATGTTAGACGATTCAATTGAGCAACAAAGTCCATATTTTTCAGATTATTTTTAAAAAATAAAATAAATTTAAGAGAGCTATTAATTTAAAAAAAGAAATTAATAGTTTTTTTTATTAACAAAATATTGACATTGAGAATTGTTATCAATATAATATGAATGAAAGATGAATAAAAAGTAAACGTAAGAGGAGGGAAAGATGAAGAAAAGATATTTAATAATTTTTATTACAATACTTGCCGTCTTGTCTGTTTTTGTAGGAGTTCAAGAAATTAAATTAGGGGATATTTTTAATTTAAGTAGTGAACAGCTTATGGTTATAAGTGTGAGTAGAATTCCTAGACTTATAAGCATAATAGTATGCGGAGCTTCTATGAGTATTTGCGGACTTATAATGCAGCAGATAAGTAAAAATAAATTTGTATCGCCAACAACAGGTGGAGTTATAGATGGAGCACAACTTGGTTTAATCTTTTCATTAATAATCATTCCTAATGGTGGACGAGTTGGTCAAATGATTATATCCTTTATTTTTGCATTAATTGGAACATTTATATTTATGTTTATATTGAAAAATCTAAAGGTTAAAAATGCAGCTTTAGTTCCTTTAGTTGGAATAATGTTTGGAAATATTGTAGGTTCAATAACAACCTTTATAGCATATAAATATGATTTAATGCAGGATGTTACAGCTTTTATGCAAGGAAATTTTGCAACTATTATTGAAGGGAATTATGAAATTCTTTATATAACAATTCCTTTTATAGCTCTTGCATATCTTTATGCTAATAAATTTAGTATTGCAGGAATGGGAGAAGATTTTGCTACAAATTTAGGGGTGAATTATAGCTTGATTGTAAATGTTGGGCTAGTAATTGTAGCAGTAGTTACAGCAAGTGTTGTAATAACAGTTGGAAGTATTCCTTTTATAGGTCTTATAGTACCTAATATAGTTTCTATGTACAGGGGAGATAATTTGAAAAATAATATATGGATTACAGGAATGGTAGGAATTATATTTGTTTTAATATGTGATATTCTTTCAAGAATTATTATTTTTCCATATGAAATTCCTATTGGATTAACTGTAGGTGTTATAGGAAGTATAGTATTTTTACTTATTATCTTTAGGAGGAAAAGAGATGGAAACTAGCATAAAAAGAGAAAAAAATATACATAAAAAAATAGGAATCCTCTTAGGAATAGCTACATTAGCAATAGTCCTGTATTTAACTTATGGTGTAAAGGCTGGTAGCTTTGAGTATGTAATAAGTAGTAGATTATCAAAGATAGTTTCTATGATTTTAACTGGTGGATGTATAGCTTTTGCATCAGTAATATTTCAAACTATAACAAATAACAATATTCTTACACCAAGTGCAATTGGATTAGATTCCTTATATGTATTAATTCAAACCATTATAGTATTTATATTTGGGACAAGCAGTGTTTTTACAATAAATAAAAATTATAACTTTTTAGTATCTGTAGTAAGTATGGTTTTAGTAGCCTATGTTCTTTATAATAAACTATTTGAAAAGCTCCAAAGAAATATAGTTTTTATACTTTTAGTAGGAATGATATTTGGAACTTTATTTAAAAGTATATCAACCTTTATGCAAGTGGTAATAGATCCAAATGAATATGCAGTACTTCAAAATAGCCTTTATGCAAGCTTTGGTAATGTAAATACTGAAATTATATTAGTGAGTATAATAATGTTGCTTTTAATGGTGCCTTTTATTTATGATGATATAAAGTATTTAGATGTGTTATCACTTGGAAAAGACCATGCTATAAATTTAGGAGTAGATTATGAAAAGCTTTCTAAGAAGATGATTATAGTGGTAGCTATTTTAATTTCAATAGCAACAGCTCTTGTTGGACCTTTAACCTTTTTAGGGCTTATAGTTGTTAATTTAAGTAGAAGCTTGGTAAAAAGTTATAAACATAAATATAGTTTAATTAGCTCAATTTTCATAAGTATTATAGTTATTGTAGGAGGTCAATTTTTAGTAGAAAAAGTATTTACCTTTAGTACAACATTAAGTGTAATTGTAAACTTTTTAGGGGG
>NZ_JBOFRG010000074.1:0-16049 GCF_051650885.1 Clostridium sp. | reverse complement strand
AATATCTTCATTTTATATGGCTTAAAAAAATCATCTATATCATTTTTCCAAATCATCATATTTTGATTTCTATACGATATTCCTCGTAAAAATTTTGATTGCAATTTTCTATGTTTTATAAAGCTTAATTTACCACCATTATTACTTCCTAATGCCCTGCCATGATATGCAATTGCTTTTGGATAATACATGTTTTTAAATCCTATCAGATTAATTCTCCATGATAAATCAATATCTTCTTTATATGCAAAAAAATCTTCATCAAAATATTCATCAAAAACTTTAATTTTCTCTAATGTTGCTCTCCTATATAATGGTGCTGCACCGCACACTCCAAAAACTTGCTCTATGCTATCATACTGCCCATTGTCCTTTTCATTTTGTCCTCTATCTATACATCTAGTACTTTGGAACATGATGATTCCAGCACTATCAATATAATTAAGTTTTTTATTATTATTAAAATCATATTTTAATAATTTACCTGATAAAGCTCCTATAGTTTCATCACATTCCATAAAGTTATACATCTTTTCTAAAAAATCTTCTTCCATTATTATATCTGGATTAAGAATCATAACATATTTACCCTTAGATAATTTAATTCCTTGATTTGCAGCCCCTGCATACCCATTGTTAACTTCATTCTTTATAAGAAGAATATTCTTATTAGAATATTCTTCTTTCATAAATTCAAAAGATCCATCTTTAGACTCATTATCTATAAAAATTATTTCTAAATTTTTATATGTTTGATTTTCTATAGATTTTAAACATCTATCTAAATATGATTTATTATTGTAATTTATTATTACTAAACTTATTAAATCCATATTTACTCCTATTTGTACATTTTTGCATAATACTTTTGATAATCACCTGATGTTATGTTTTCCATCCATACTTTGTTGTCTAAGTACCATTTAATAGTTTTCTTTATTCCTACTTCAAAAGTAGTTTCAGGATACCATCCAAGTTCTTCTTTTATCTTAGTTGGATCTATTCCATATCTTCTATCATGACCTTTTCTATCTTCAACATATTTAATTAAGTTTTCTGTTACTTCTTTGTCTACATTTTCATTTAAATCTTTTATAACAGTTTTAACTATTTGAATGTTTGTTCTTTCGTTATGTCCACCAACATTATAAACTTCCCCAAGTCTACCATTGTTGATTACCATATCTATTGCCTTTGCATGATCTTCTACGAATAACCAATCTCTTATATTCATTCCATCTCCATAAACTGGTAAGTCTTTATGACTTAAGCAGTTGTTTATTAAAAGTGGTATAAGTTTTTCTGGAAATTGGAATGGTCCATAGTTGTTTGAACATCTTGTTATGTTAACTGGCATTTTATAAGTATCTGCATATGCTTTTACCATAAGGTCTGATGAGGCTTTACTTGATGAATATGGGCTATGTGGATCTAGTGGTGTAGTTTCCATAAAGAATCCAGTTTCTCCTAAAGAACCATATACTTCATCAGTCGAAACGTGAAGAAATTTAACTCCTTCTTTCCATTCTCCATTTATTTCCCAAGCATTTTTTGCACAGTTTAAAAGATTTACAGTTCCAATCACATTTGTTTTTGCAAATACTTCTGGCTCTCTTATACTTCTATCAACGTGTGATTCTGCTGCAAAATGTGCTACATAATCTATTTCATTTTCTTCAAAAAGCTTTGTAACTAATTCCTTATCACAAATATCTCCTTGAACAAATATGTGTCTCTTATCATTTTCTATTTCTTTTAAATTTTCTAAGTTTCCTGCATAAGTTAATTTATCTAAATTTATTATTTTAATATCTTCATATTTATTAAGCATATATAAAACAAAGTTTGATCCTATAAATCCTGCTCCACCTGTTACTAAATAAGTTTTCATTATATATTCCTCTTTTCTTCATCTATAGTTTTTATAAAATTTTCTATTGCTTCTTCCCAGTTTCTCATTTCATCTCCAATAGTATTTCTAAGCATCATATTATCAAGTGATGAATATTCCGGTCTTTTTGCTGGTGTCTTAAATTCTTCTGATGTACATGGTCTTACTTCACACTTTATATTTGAAAGTTCCATTATTTTTTTAGCAAAATCATACCATGTGCATTCACCTTTTCCTGTACAATGATATATTCCATATTCTTCTGTTTCTATAAGTTTTAATATGTGATATGCTAAATCATTTGCTGATGTTGGATTTCCTTTTTGATCATTTACTACAGTTAAGAATTCTCTCTCTGCACCAAGCTTTCTCATTGTATAAACAAAGTTATGTCCTACATATCCATAAAGCCATGCTGTTCTTACTATAAAGCTTTTTGTTGAATATTGTTTCACATATTCTTCACCCATAAGCTTTGTTTTTCCATAAACACTATATGGTGCTACTAAATCATATTCTTTAAATGGTTTCTCTCTAGTTTCACCACTAAATACATAATCTGTCGATACTTGAACCAGTTTAGCTCCAATCTCCTCTGAAACTATTGCTAAGTTTCTTGCTCCTATAGCATTTACTTTAAATGCCATATCTTCATTAGCCTCACATCCATCAACATTTGTTGCTGCTGCACAGTTTACTACTACATCTGGGTTTTCAGCCTCTAAAACTTTTCTAACCATTTCTAAACTTGTTACATCTAGGTCTTCTGCACTACAACCAATCGCTTGATAATTTTTAGCTTTTTCAAGTTCATTTATCTCAGCTTTTCCCGTTTCTATTATTCTTAAGAGTTCATTCCCTAGTTGTCCACTAGCTCCTGTTATAAGTAACTTCATCTTAGTTATCCTCCTTATAAACAAAAGGTAGTTTTAACTCTTTTAAACTTTTTTGATTTTTGTCCTTTTCTGAAAGAGAAATTTCTTCTATTCCCTCCATAGGCCACTCTATTCCAATTTCCGGGTCATTCCAAAGCACTCCACCATCATATTCAGGTGCATAAAAATCAGTACATTTATAGTTAAAAGTTGCATAATCTGAAACTACTAAAAATCCATGTGCAAATCCTTCTGGAACATAAAATTGTTTTTTATTTTCTGCTGTTAAAAGAATTCCTTCCCATTGTCCATATGTAGGTGATCCTTTTCTTAAGTCAACAGCAACATCATAAACCTCACCATCAGTTACTCTAACCAACTTACCTTGAGTGTTTTTTGTTTGAAAATGTAATCCTCTTAAAACACCTTTCTTAGATCTAGATTCATTATCTTGTACAAACTTCATAGTAAGGCCTGCTTCATTAAAGGCTTTCTCACTATAAGTTTCCGTAAAATACCCTCTATCATCTCCAAAAACTTTAGCTTCTATTATATATAGATCTCTTATTTTTGTTTTTATAAATTTAAAATTACTCATAGGCTCTCCTTAATTGAAACAAACATAATTTACATTATGTTTGCCATTGTTTCTGCTCTTAATTTTTCTACTTCATCTACTATATCTACTAGATATTTTCCATATCCTGTTTTCATTAAAGGTTTTGCAAGTTCTAATACTTTACTACTGTCAATCCATCCTTTTCTATAAGCTATCTCTTCAAGACACGCTATATAAGTTCCTTGTGTGCTTTGAACTGCTTCTACAAAGTTTGATGCTTGAAGCATTGATGCATGTGTTCCTGTATCAAGCCATGCCATTCCTCTACCTAAAAGATTTACACTTAAACTTCCCTCTTCCATGTAAACTCTATTTAGATCTGTTATTTCAAGCTCTCCTCTTAAAGATGGTTTTAATGCTTTCGCTTTTTCTACTACAGTATTGTCGTAAAAATAAAGTCCTGGAACTGCATATTTTGACTTTGGATTTTCTGGCTTTTCCTCTAAAGAAATTACTTTTCCTTCTTTATTAAACTCAACTACACCAAAAGCTTTAGGATCTTGAACATAATATCCAAAAACTATTGCCCCTTCTTCTAGTTTAGCTGAACTTAATAGTTTGCTTGAGAAATTTTGTCCATAAAAAATATTATCTCCAAGTATCATCGCAACACTATCATCACCTATAAACTTTTCACCAATTATAAATGCTTCTGCAAGACCATTAGGCTTTTCTTGAACTGCATATTCTATATGTAATCCAAACTCCGATCCATCTTGAAATAATTCTTTAAAATTAATAATATCTCTTGGTGTTGATATTATTAATATCTCTCTAATCCCTGCAAGCATAAGTACAGACATTGGATAATATATCATTGGTTTATCATAAATTGGTGCCATTTGTTTTGACATAGATTTTGTCACCGGATAAAGTCTTGTCCCACTTCCACCTGCTAAAATAATTCCCTTCATTTCGTGTTCCTCCTATTGTTTCCAATAACTTTTATTTAATGTAAATTTATATATAAGCTTTTTGCTTAATTTATCATAATGTTTTCCTAAATTACTCCCTAGAAATCTCATCCCAAAATCAGGTAAAATGCTTGCTAAGCAAGATATATTCTTTTCTTCTAAACATCTTTTAAATATATATTCAACCATTTTCATACCTGTTTTATTTCCACTATATTGTCTAAATTGTTTATTTTCCATAAAAAACACGCCTGTGTCAAAATATCTTTTAAATAATTCTTTCAATTTAAATTTATGCGAATGATATATTATTGAATCTGAACAATATTTTATTTTATATCCGCTTTCAATCAATTTGTTTGCAAAATACATATCTTCATTAATAATAAGTCTTTTTTTATCATATCCATTTAATTCTTTATAAGCTTGCCCTAAAACCGCGGATGATGCATCTGAATAAAAAAACGTATATAACCCTAATTTATCAATATCATTTTTGTTTACAACTCTTGATTCAACTCCATAGTTATATTCTCTTGTATATTTTTCTATATTATTATATTTAGATATTTGTCTGCTAAAACTAGCTTCACATTCATTATCTTTTATTGGCTTTACCAAATTATATAACCATAAATCATCTTTAAAAATGATATCTTGTGATATAAATACAATTATGTCTTGTCCAAATTCATATGCCATTACTTCCCTTGTATAACTATGAGAAAACTCTTCTTTTTTGAACTTTTTATAATTTGCCTCTAATTTTATTAACTTTTTTTCTGTTTCATCATTTGATTCAGTCAAAGCATAAAATATATCTACAGAAAATTCATTATTTAATTTTTGATTTAGTAATCCACCATGTAATTCATCTAGATATTTTTCACCATTATATACTGGACATATGACTGATATCTTCATCTACATTGCTCCCTCTTTTTTAACTACTGAATATGCTGTTCTAAATAATATTTTTACATCCACCCATATTGATGCATAATCTATATAATACATATCCATTTTCACTCTCTCATCGTAAGTAGTATCACTTCGCCCATTAGCTTGCCAATATCCTGTTAAACCTGGTGTCACACTAAATAATTTTTTAGCAAAATCACCATATAAGCTGATTTCTTTCTCTACAATTGGTCTTGGTCCAACTACTGACATATCACCCTTTAGTATATTAAATAATTGTGGTAATTCATCTAAGCTTGTCTTTCTTAGAAAATTCCCTATTTTAGTTATTCTGGGATCATTTTCTAATTTAAAATTTACATAGTATTCTTTCTTTTGTTCTTCTGTAAAGTTTTCAAATATTTCTTTTGAATTCATCACCATACTTCTAAATTTATAAACCTTTATAATTTTTCCGTCTTTTCCAATTCTTTCATGTCCAAATATTATATTTCCTTTATCCTCTTTATATATGATAATTCCTACTATTATAAAAACTGGACTGAATACTATTATTCCTAATAAAGATGCGACTATATCAAAAGTTCTTTTTAAAAATAAGTATGCTAAGTTATAATGTTTTTCCATTCATGTCTCCTAACTTTTAAAAAAATTTGATATTATATTTTTTCTTTTTATTTTTTTCCCTCTAAATTCTATATCTTTATCTAGCAATAATCTTTTAGAGTCTTCTCGTGCACTATCTATAAATTCTGTATTTATTTTTTGTATTTCTTTTATAGATTCTTTTATGCAATTTTTTCTATTTGTATCATTATGACTATCTGACCCAATAAAGTTATATATATTATTTTTTAAGATTCTCATTGCAGTTTGCTTTACATCTTTTCCGTAGTCTCCTACTAAGCTCGCTGCATCTAGCTGAAATAGGCATCCTTCATCTATTAATTTATTTATATATTCAAAATCTCTTTGTATATATTTATATCTTTCAGGATGTGCTATTATTGTAGCTATACCTCTTATCTTGAGTTCATATATTGTATCTAAAACTGTTTCTTCAAATTTTCTACTACTAAGTTCAATTAATATATATCTGCTATTATTTATTGTTCCTATTTCTTTTTTCTCTAAATTCTCTATTAATTTATCTGTATAATAAATTTCTTGACCTGGATATATTTTTACTTTACTTCCTAGATTTTTCAATTGACTATTCAAAGCTTCCACCTTATTTTCTACTTCTTTATAGGTTAATAAAGATATCTCGGCTCTATAATGAGGAGTTGCAACTATCTCTGCAACTCCATTTTCAATACTTTGCGCTATCATCTTTAAAGTCATTTCCATAGACTTTGATCCATCATCAATTTCAGGAAGTATATGTGTATGAATATCAATAATATTATTCATAGTAATAGTAATGTTGATCTCTTTTCACTTCTAATTTATTTAATACAGTTCCTAACACCCTACCTTTTACCTTTTCAATAGATTCTTTAGCCATTACTACTGAATCTTTTTTTGTCTGCCCTGCAGCAACTACTATTATTACCCCATCTACTTTAGTTGCTAAAATCTGTGCATCTGTTACTACGTTTACTGGCGGACTATCTATTATTACCTGATCATATATTTCTGCTAAGTCGTCTAATAATTTTGTCATAGCTTTTGAACTTAACATCTCCGAAGGACTTGGTGATACCTTTCCTGCTGGTAATATATCTAAATTTTCATTATATTTAATTAAATACTTAGATATATCTTTTTTTTCTACAATATAATCAGTTAAACCACTCATATTTGAAATATTAAATTTTTTATGAATGCTTGGCTTTCTTAAATCACAATCAATTAATATTGTTTTTTTATCTGCTTGTGAAAAAGTCATTGCTAAGTTAGATGATGTTGTACTTTTTCCTTCACCTGGTAGTGAACTTGTTACTAATATCTTTTTTAATTCGCTATCAAAAGAAGAATAAATTACATTAGTTCTTAATTTTCTATAGTTTTCTGATGGTATTGACTTTGGCTCTCTTTCCGTAATAAGCATTATCTCCACCTCTTCTTTCCATTTTTTTGAACAAGTTGTTTCCCATTCTTTTCATCGAAAACAGTTATTATTCCAATTACCGGAACACCAACTATTTTCCCTAAGTCTTCTGGAGTTTTAAATGTATTATCCATCATTTCTAACCCTACACTTATTGCAATTCCTACTATAAGCCCTAATATTAACCCTATAAGTATATTTAATGTTTTATGTGGACTTACAGCATTCTTTGGATAAGATGCCTCTTCTAGTACTTGTACATTTCCGTTAGAAATAAGCGTTTTTGATCTTTTTATAAATTGATTCGTTATTGAATCGATTACTTTTACCGCTCTCTCTCTATTTGTATCTCTATATGATATTTCTAAAATTTGAGTATTTGCAACCGGTGTTACTTCCAATTTTTTCAAAACTTCATTTGAATTTAAATCAATATCTGAATTTTGCAAAGCTGCCTCTACCAAACTATTAGTCTGAATTACATTTGCATATGTTCCAAGTAAGTTTTGATACATTGTAACCTCACTATTATCATATCCACTTTGCTTGTCCGCTGTTACACCCTTCCCTATGAACACCTTTACCTTTGTTTCATATTGTGGTTTTATTATGAAAAAACTTAGCACAATTGAACAAACTAAAAAAACAATTACAGATGTTGCAATTATTTTCCACTTAAGCTTAATAATTTCAAAGAGCTCACTAATATTTATATTTTCTTCCACTCTTTTTCCTCCTAATATTTTTCTAAAAATTACTTTCTGATTATAGCATAGCTTAATCTTTTTTTGTATTTTTTTGAATTTGATTAAATTTCATCCTTTTTTTGAAATTCTCCTCTAATGCTTGATATGACTTCATTCCGCCTTTCTCCCAATCTTTTGATTGTAATTTAACACTTTGTTCTTATAATCCAAGTAATACTTAGAAAGTTTCAGTCTATCTTAAAATAAACTGAAACTTTCTCTTATTTTTTCTTTTTTTTTAGCAAAGTCATATTTTTTTACTTCTTTTTTATTAAAGCTATATACTTTCTCTTGCTTTTTTCATCATTTTGCTAATTTATCTTGTATTTTCTTTTATTTTTATGCTTGCATTTGATCTTCTGATTGATTTTTCTTTGGATCTCCAAATATAAATGCGTGCATTTCTTTATTTGTTTCTGCTTGATTTAACCATTCATAAAATATTCCATCAACCATTATCCCATGACCTAATTTATTTGTAGGATATCTTGCTTCTAAAATATTACTTTTGTTCATTTCTAATATTTCAGTTCCATATTCAATAAATTCTGCATTGGTTAAATTTGTTTTTACATATGGTAACACTTCGTTTAATAATTCTGGTATTTTAGTCGCTGGCATTTGCTTTAACTTTTCATATATTTTAGTTAAAACTAATCTTTGTCTTGCTGTTCTTTCTTGACAATTTCCACTATATCTTATTCTTGAATAAGCTGTTGCTTGAGTTCCATCTAAATGATGTACCCCTGTTGTGTAAATATACGGTACATTTGTATGATTAATTCTGTTCTCTCCTGCAATATATTCATTGATCCATTTAACATCACCTGGCTTTAAATCAATGTCAACTCCACCTACTAAATTAACTACCTTTGGCATTGTTTGAAGTCCTACTGTTATAAATTTATTTATATTCATATCAAAATTCTTATTTATAGTTGATAATGCCAATTCTGGTCCTCCATAAAAATATGCCTCTGTTATCTTATCCATACCATGCCCTGCTACTTGCACATATGAGTCCCTCATTATTGAAGTTAATTTTAATTCATCATGCTTCCTATCAATTGTAAATATCATTTCAGCATCCCCATGACCTGCAAGTTGATGTCTATCATCCACTCCAAATAATGCAATATTTGTTATTTGATTACTTGCACTATCTAAACTGTGATCCATATCCAATTTAGAATTATCTAACTTTACTCTCTGTATCTTATCTAACATATGATATGCATAAATTCCAGTTCCTCCCACTACAATTGCAACTGCTACCACTACTCCAATAACGATGTTCCTAACAATTTTTTTCTTTTTCATATTTCTCTCCTATCTTTTCAAAATTCATCTAATTATATACTCTATTTTCCTATTTTTCTCATTTAACGATATTTTTTAAAGAATATGTAATATTGTTCTTTTTATGTTTAAAACTCCCTAACACAAAAAAGGAAGATAAACTTAAGTTTATCTTCCTTTTATAAAATTTATTTTAAAACGCTTTCCCATCTCTTTTCTTCTAAATACTTAAGGAAATCTTCTCTTAGTTCTTCTTTCTGAAGAGCAAATTCTATTGTAGCTTCGATAAATCCTAACTTATCTCCTACATCATATCTTTTTCCTTCAAAATTATACGCATACATTGCCTCTTGAGATATAAGAGTTTTTAATGCGTCTGTAAGCTGAATTTCATTTCCTTTTCCAGGCTTAGTATTTTCTAATATATCAAAGATTTGTGGTGTTATAATATATCTACCTAATATAGCTACATTACTTGGTGCTTCATCAACACTTGGTTTTTCAACTAAGTCTTTAACTTTATAAACTCTGTCTTCTATATGAATTCCATCTACTATTCCATATTTTGAAACATTTTCTTTTGCAACTGTTTGAACACCTAAAATTGATGTTTTATACTCTTCGAAACATTCCATAAGCTGTTTTAAACAAGGCTTTTCATTAGCTACAACGTCATCACCTAAAAGAACTGCAAATGGTTCATTTCCAACAAAAGTCTTAGCACAATGTATTGCATGCCCAAGCCCTCTTGGTTCCTTTTGTCTTATATAATGTATATCTACCATATCCGAAATATCTCTTACTAACTCTAAAAGTTCTTCTTTTCCTGACTTTTCAAGTTCCATTTCTAATTCGATACTTTTATCAAAATGATCTTCTATACATTTTTTGTTTCTTCCTGTAATTATAAGAATTTCTTCTATTCCTGATGCTACTGCCTCTTCAATAATATATTGAATAGTTGGCTTATCAACTATTGGTAACATTTCCTTTGGTTGTGCTTTTGTTGCTGGTAAAAATCTAGTTCCAAGCCCAGCTGCTGGTATTATTGCTTTTTTTACTCTCATGGATCTTCCCCCCATAATAATTTTACATAAGTTTCTATTTTTCTTCTTTATTATAACATATCTATCTTTATAGAATATATCTCATGTATAAATTCTCCCGCTCTACAGCTTATTATCTATTTATCATTTTATCTATATATTTTTTAACACTTTAATCTTTATTTTATTTTTTATTTGTCATTATTTTTGTTTTTTTATATTTTTTTGTTGAATTAATTATTTTAATATGCTATATTATTGTTAAATTATTATTGAAATTTTACGAACAGGGGGATTTAAAATATGAAAAAAAGCACACGTGATTTCTTTATTGTTGGTTTTGCACTTTTTGCAATGTTCTTTGGTGCTGGTAACCTTATTTTTCCACCTTTTCTTGGCCATGCTGTAGGAAAGGAATTTATATTTGCAATTTTAGGCTTTACTTTAACTGGTGTTGGCTTACCATTACTTGCAATAATCGCTTGTACTAAAGGGGATGGTACTTTTGAGACAATGGCATCTAAAATTGGACCTAAGTTTGCAATCATATTTGCTAGTATTCTTTTTATAGCAATAGGACCAATGCTTGGGATTCCAAGAACTGCTGCAACTACATATGAACTTACAATTCATCCTATACTACCAAATATTTCACCATTAGTTTGGATGATAATTTATTTTGGAATCAATCTTTATTTTGTGTTTAGTAAATCTTCTATTATAGATACAATAGGAAAATTTTTAACTCCTGCACTTTTAATAATTCTTGGAATTATTATAGTTAAAGGAATCTTTTTTCCAATAGGTGATGTTATAGGTACTGGTGCTACTAATGTTTTTTCATCTTCTCTAGTTGAAGGATATCAAACAATGGATGCCTTAGCTGCTCTTCTTTTTGCAGCTATCGTTTCAAAAAACATACGTGATAAAGGCTATTCAAAAGATAAACTACTTCCAATGACAATTAAAGCTAGCTTAGTAGCTGCAATTGGACTTGCTATAGTATACGGTGGATTAACTTTTATAGGTTCACAAACAGTTTCAATTGCAGGAACTGATGTAACTAATACTGGTTTACTTCTTCTAATCGCTAAAAGAATTCTTGGAAGTGCTGGTACTACAATAATTGGTGTTGCTATGGGACTTGCCTGCTTAACTACATCAATTGGATTGATTACTGCTGGTTCTTCATTCTTTGAAGAAGTAACAAAAGGTAAACTTAAGTATAAATATAATGCTTTAATTATAACTGGCGTAAGTATTTTTATAGGTACACTTGGAGTTGATAAAATAATTAAAATTTCAGGACCAATTTTAAATATCTTATACCCTGTTGCAATAACACTTATATTTACTACATTATTTAATAAATTCTTGAAAAATATAAAAGCAATACGTTTAGGAGTATATGTATCTTTAGTATTTGGAATTTTAGAAGCAATTCCAAGTATTAATTTAAACTTTATTCCTCTAGGCTCTTTAGGTTTTTCATGGTTAATTCCAACAGTTTTAAGTATCCTTTTAGGATATCTTATCTTTAGAAAACCAGAGGAAAATCTTATTCAAATAGAAGTTTAAAAATGAACAAGCTCATGTAGAATTTTCTACATGAGCTTTTATTTAATTTATATTTCATATTTACTTAATATTTCTTTTTTACTGTTAAGTCCTAAGTTCTTAGGAATTAATAAGTCCTTAGCATCTTTTCCTATTAATTCTTCTCCAATTAAATACTCTTTTCCTAATAAGTTTTGTCCCCAAGTTATTATTTCATCTACAAAAGGTGTCTTAACTCCTACAATTTCTGCAAAACCTTTTATTATACAAGTTCCAAATTCTATATCCTCTGTGAAATATCTTGAATTAACATCTGGAATATATCCACCTTCAACTTCAAGCATTGGTGTTTTTATTCCTATAAACCCAGTTGCTGTGCTTATAGCTTCTGTTAATTCCTCTTCTTTTTCTATATTAAATCTCTTTTTTATTCTTTCAAAGTCATCTGAAGGATCTCCCACTAAAGCTTTTGTTACCTCTTCTAATTCCTCATCAAGCTTTAGCATATACTTTGATGCAAAATTTCCCCACTCTTCATAAAATAAATAATGCTTATCATATACAACACCTTCTTTATAATCCTTAAACATCTCATATAATCTTGATGGATGAAATACTGGATTAGATGGAGATAAAGTAACTGCCAGATAATTACTTAAACTATTACATTTTATATCTATTAAATCTGTCATTATTTTAGCAACTTCTTCTCCTTTTTCTTTTGGGAATGTTGCTAAATTCATAAATGGATTTCTTTCTTTTAAAGCCACGCTCTTTCCATATTCATTTAATCTTGTTATTGCTGGAACTCGTTGACTTCCAAAAAATGTACATCCTTTTTCTAAAAATTGCTCTTTAAAGGCTTCTGCTCCTCCAAACCCTGGAATTATTCCTATAATAGAACCTTTTTTCACATGTTTCGATATTTCCTTCAATGCTTTTTCTATCATAAATGAAGGATAAGTAACTAATGTTATATCTGCCTCTTCTACTGCTTCTTTATAACTATTTGTCACCTTGTACAAATTAACATTATGTTTCAAACTTCTTTCCTCTTCTACTAACTCTAAGCTATCTGCAAAGCTTTCAACCTTCGATGTGTGAAGAAAAACTTTGTTTTTTTTATTAACTGCAGTGAAGGCAGCTAGGTATGTTCCAATATTTCCAGCACCAATAATACAAATATTCATTTTTAAAATTCCCCCTTCTCTAATATCCTTTTAATTCATTATATTACTTTTTTTAACTTCATATAATATTCATAATTAAATTCTACCATATTTATTCATATTGACAACATATGACTAGTTGATATAATTAGTTTAGAATTTATTTTAATTCAGATAAGAATAGTCGGATACGTTGATATAGAGGTTTTATAAAAGAAAGGCTCAGAGAGTAAACCATTTGCTGGAAGGTTTATCTTAGTATTTTTTAAAACTGGCACTATGGAGTTTGCCTTATTTAAAAGTTTGGCAGGGTTGCAACCTTATAGCTCGAATTATATTCATTGAGGGACTTTTGTCTAAAGTAGAGTGGAACCGCCGAAAATTTTGGCCTCTATACTTTAGAGAAAAGTCTTTTTCTTTCATATACTATTATGATAAACAAAAGATAATTGGAGGGGATAAATATGAAAAAGAAGATAATAGGGATATCTTGTAATATTGCTAAAGCTAGAGATTGTGAAGCTTTTCCTGGATTCACTGTTCAAAGAATTTTTACTGAATATGTTGAAGCTATAACCTTAGCAGGTGGAGTTCCACTTTTAATTCCCATTACAGACAATTTAGATGTAATTAAAAATCAAATAGATGCTATTGATGGATTATTAATTACTGGTGGCTATGATATTAACCCACTTGAATACAATGAAGAACCATTAAAGGGTCTTGGAATAACTTCAAATAAGAGAGACTTTTGTGAATTCAATCTTTTAAAATATGCTACTTCTAAGAATATTCCATTTTTAGGTATTTGTAGAGGTCATCAACTTCTAAATGTTTTTAATGGTGGTACACTTTTTCAAGATATGAATTCTATGGATAACTTTTTTGTAAATCATCTGCAAACCGGTGAACCTAATAAAGGCTTTCATACTGTTTCCATTTCTAAATCTTCTAATCTTTTTAATATTTTTGGGGAAGAATATAGTGTAAACTCTTTTCACCATCAAAGTGTAAAAGATTTGGCTCCCGGCTTTAATGTTAGTGCTAAATCTAAAGATGGTTGTATTGAAGCAATAGAAAAAATAGATGAAAACAACTTTTTTATGGGAGTTCAATGGCACCCTGAAATAATGGCTAAGGATGATTCTAAAACTTTAGATCTTTTTAAATATTTTATTTCTAAATGCTAATTTAAATAAACAAATGAAAAAAAGGAGGTGACTGCTGCTGCATTGCTTCGTCTTTGTAGCAGCTATATTTTATGAATAAAAAATCTAAAATTGGTTTTTTAAGTATTGTTCTTTTAGGCTTTAATGCTATCGTTGGTAGTGGAATTTTCTTATTACCGAATAAAGCTATGGCGTTAATTGGTCCTGCTAGTCTTTTTGTTATCTTATTTGATGCTTTCCTTGCAATTACTATTGCACTTTGCTTTGCTGAGGTTGGTGGAAAGTTTCATAATAATGGTGGTCCTTATATTTATACTAAAACAGCCTTTGGTAAATTCTTTGGCTTTGAAGTTGGAATAATGACCTATGCCATTTGTATAATAGCTGCTGCTACTATGGCTGTTGGTTTTGTAACTGCACTTTCTGTATTTATTCCATCAGTAGCTACCGGGATAACTAAAGATATCGTTATTATTGTATTATTAATACTACTTGCAATTATGAACCTAGTTGGAGTAAACCTTTCAAAAATAGTTATAAACATATCCACAATAGGAAAGCTAATACCTTTAATCATCTTTATAGCTGTTGGTATTTTCTTTATAAAAGGTGGAAACTTTACACCAATATTTCCACATGGTACATATACTCATGGTTCATTTGGTTCAGCTGCACTTTTAATTTTCTTCTCCTTTACTGGGTTTGAAAGTATTGCCTTAGCTGCTGAAGATATGGATAGCCCTAGTAAAAATATTCCTAAAGCAATTGTTGTTGTAATGCTTTTAGTATCAGTTATTTATATGCTAATACAAGCAATTTCTATAGGAGTACTTGGACCTAAGCTTGCAGTAGATTTAACACCTGTTGCTACAGCTTCATCGCAGATGCTTGGCCCTTTTGGTGGAATACTTGTAAGCCTTGGAATTTTAGTTTCAATTGTTGGAATTAATGCAACACAAGCCTTCCTTACTCCAAGACTTGGAATGGCTCTTGCAAACGATGGATTACTTCCTCGTGCTATGGCTAAACAAAGCAAGCGTGGAGTTCCATACATTTCTGTAATAGTTAGTACAATTATAACTATTCCAATTGCACTTTCAGGAAGCTTTACTCACTTAGCATTAATAAGTGCAATATCAAGATTTGCACAATACTTACCAACATGTCTTGCAGTATTAGTTCTTAGAAAGAAAAGACCTGATTTACAAGGTTCATTTAAAATTCCATTCGGACCTGTAATTCCTATCATAGCAATGGTAGTAAGTCTTTGGATATTATTCCAATCAAACTTAAGTGAAATAATTTGGGGACTTGGTGGACTTATAATTGCCATCCCATTATATTTCTTTATGAACTTCTACAATAAAAAATATGAAAATAAAAAAATAGAAGAATAATTAAAAGGAAGAAGCTATAAATTTAAAATAGCCTCTTCCTTTTCTAATTTTGATAAAGAAAACATGAAACTTTACTTTCATTTTCTCCTATAAGTTTTGGTTTATTTTTTCCACAGATCTCTAATTTTTGTACACATCTATTATAGAATGGACATCCGTCAAAATTCTCTACACTTAACGGAATTTCCCCTTCTAAGATATCTTTTTTTCCTCTAAGCCTTGGATTACTTATTGGAATAGATTTCATTAAAGCCTTTGTATATGGGTGCTTTGGATTTTCATATATTTCCTTTGTTAATCCTTCTTCAACTATCTCACCTAAATACATAACTATTACCCTATGACTTATTCTTCTAACTACACTTAAATCATGAGAAATAAATATATAACTTA
>NZ_JBOFRG010000073.1:0-1863 GCF_051650885.1 Clostridium sp. | reverse complement strand
AACCCTTCCTTTTTAAAAGAGAAAAAATAGTAAAACTATTTTTTCTCTATTCATATCTCTTATTTATATCCCCAGTCATATCCAAATCCTGACCATTGCTTTGCAAATACTGTTTTCGTATCTGTCCCTGCTATAATCCCATTTATCATATAATTAGATGTTTGTGTCACATTAGTTTGCTTATATATATTTCGTGCATCTACCCAATAAGTTTTACTAGAGTTTGTTGTTGGTATTGTATATGATGCTGTTCTTGAAAATCCTGAATTAAATGTGTATCCTACAGAACTTTCTAATGTTCCTTTTCCCACTTTTAACGTTCCACTATACGTATTACTTACAGTTTTTTCTGATTTTATAGTTAATGAACCACCGGCTCCTGCTCCTCGTGCTTCTCCAACTCGCTCCCAACTACCATAAGCATTTCCTCCAGATGTTTTTGATTTAATGACCCATGCAGTCCAGTATTCATTTGCTATATCTTTTGTCTCTTTTTTATTTTTTTCTGTAGTTTGATTTGGCATAGAATTACCATATGCTATCTGTGATGTTATTCCAATTAATGAACAAATTAATATTAAAATTGTAAAAATTCTTTTCATAACTCCTCCTCTCTTAAATTGATATATATATATATATATATATCAATTTAAGATTATTTAAATAATACTTAAATAACTACATATTTAAAACAGTATTCTAATCTTTTTATTATTTATCTTTATATAACAAAAATAGTGTTCTTTGTTACTACAAAATAAATCTCTAGTCTAAATAACTAGAAATTTTATAAAGATATTTTAATGTTAATCATATTCCAATCTTTCTTACTTAGAAAATTTCTATATAATTTTCAGGACACAAGCAACTTCCAAGAGTAGATTTACCAAAAGCCCCATGATAGTCACTTCCTCCTGTTAATATAAGTCCATATTCATCTCTAAAGATTCGTACTCTTTCCTTATCCCAATTTTTTTGAGATGGATGATTTACTTCAATACCATCTAATCCAACCGATACAAGCTCTCCTATAATTCTAAAAGAATCAAGTTCTGCTGGATGTGCTAAAACAGCAATTCCTCCATCTTCTTTAATAGCCTTAACTGCATGAAGTGCATCTACATATTCAATATCCCT
Organism: Clostridium sp.; assembly: GCF_051650885.1. GTDB lineage: Bacteria > Bacillota > Clostridia > Clostridiales > Clostridiaceae > Clostridium. The sequence continues at coordinate 726 of NZ_JBOFRG010000073.1, read as the reverse complement.
ATCTAAAGGTCCACCATTTTTAAAAACATTTCTATAAACACTTCCATAAATCTCACTTGTATAACCCATTCTTATAAGCTCCTCTAAAATATGTTGCTTATAAAGAACCTTTCTATCTTTTAAAATCTTTTCTTTATCAACCTTATATCCAAGCTCTATTAACTTTTCTAATTGCCATAAACTATTTTCATTTCTCTTCTCTAAAATAGGCTTACATAGCTTTTCAATATTTTTTCCTTCGCTAAATTTATATCCTAAAATATGAACCTTTCTTTTTCTTCTAAAATCATAAGCAGAAATTTCAACACCTTTAATAACAGAAACTCCAATCTCTTCTCCAAGATTTATAGCTTGGTCTAAACCCTCAATAGTATCATGGTTCGTTAAAGCAATTTTTCCAATTCCTAATTCTTTAGCCTTATTTAAAATTTCAATAATAGAATCTTTTCCATCAGATATATTAGAATGTACATGCATATCAATCTTCATAAAACCACGCCTCCTTCTTCTTTTCTAAAGTATATCTTGGCGCTATGTTAGATGTCCTTTAAGTATTGTTAAATCTTTTTTATTACATAAAAAACTACTTCGCTATAACTCGAAGTAGTTTCTCACATCACTAATTTTTTTTCATACTATACAATAATAATATTTTTTTATTTAAGGAGGTTTTATTTATGCCATCTGTTTCAGGAACTTTAAAACATGCTGGAACTCGAAATGGAT
>NZ_JBOFRG010000072.1:0-20850 GCF_051650885.1 Clostridium sp. | reverse complement strand
CCAATACCTTTTCCATACTCTAAACCCTCCCCTTCAATTAAGCTTGTTGCTCTACTAAGTCATAACTTTCATCTAAACCAAAACCAGAAACCTCATAATTTAAAAGTCCTTCAATCAAACTTCCAAACCCATATAAATCTTCAGGTGCAAGATCTACATTAATCCCTCTAAAGCTTTGGCTCTTGATGATATCATTCCCCTTATCATCAGTACCCTTTGCATAAGAAACCTTAAACAAAGCCTTTTCAATAATCTTCTTAATCATTTAACATCACTCCCTTCACTCCTTAAATATGCACAAAATAAAAAAGGGAGAAAATTTTTTAAAAATTTTTCAAAAAAAAAAGAAGAAACAAGAAAATCTCCTTGCTTCTTCTCTTCTAATTTAAGAAAAAATCATCTAAATCTTTATCTGTTCTTATAATTTTCTCTTCTGGTACATTACAGTATTCTGCAAGCTTTTGACTATGAATAGCTTGCTCTGTAGCACTTAATTTAGGATTTGTTATCTGATTTAATTCATTATGAATAAGTAAATATTCTCTATCCACCATTTCTATAAATTGCTTTAATAAAATACTAAGTTCTTCATCAACTCTTTCCATACGTAAATAGTAATCATCTAATAGTTTACGGTCACTGTAGCTTAGCATATAGCCCATTTCTCTAACAAACTGTCCAAGCCTTACCATTATCTGCTCACCATATCGTATTTTTAACTCTTTAAAGACTAATATAAGAAGTCTTGCCCAGCCAATAATATTTAATCTCAATATAAATGTAACTGCATTTCCACCTGAACGAATTGCTGCATCTGCTCCATCTATCAAGCATAATGTTCCATGTCCTACAATAAGCATCATTCTAAGGTCTGCATGCTTTTGAGATGGAAAACATTCTCTCCAATCCTTCTTTTCAAAAAAACGTTTCTTAATAACCCAAAGGATACGAATCATTAATTCATTAATTAATACTGGTATTGCCATAGCAGCACCAAATCTAACATCATATCCCTCTTGAAATACCTGTGTCATTACAACAGCTAGAGTTTGCCTATGTTCATTAACTTTTAATTCTCCAAAGTCACATAACTGAAATAGCTCCATAAAAGGAATTGATAATCCTGAACCTCTTCCAGCACCCTTTCTTCTTCCCCCTGAACTTCCTGCTAAATCAGACATAACATGACCTAACCAATTACAAAATCCACAAAATAATTTTGCAGGTAGGCTTGAGCCATATAACTCTAAATTTTGAGCTGTAGTTTCTATTCTAATTAATTTTCCATCACTCAAAAAACTTGATTTCCCCTGAAATTGGTCTAATATAGAAAAGAATAATCCTACAACATCAGGCGAATGCGATAAAGATTTATAATGATGGTTATTTGCAGCCATTTTAAAAGCTCCACCTGTAGCAGCTGAATGTGCTTGGTCATAATTAACTGGGAATTTTTTTTCAAGAAATCCTATTGCACTTGCAACACTGTTTTCTTTTCCCTCAGTAGGCTTCCATCCAACTGTCTTTGCAAACTTTTTAACTAAATTATCAGCTTGAGCATCTGTAAATTTACCAAGCACACTATCCCCTGGCATTCCCACAAAGAATACATCAATTAAACCTGCTCCAACGCCTGAAAATGCTGCAATTAAATAATCATATTTATCACACTTAGCACTTGTCCACTCCTCTGTATATTTCATAATTTAACCTAATTTACTTTCTCATTTAATTTTGCAGATAATGAATTAGTTGAATTCAGTAATTTATTCATACCAGCCCTTTGTTCTACCGTAAACTCTAAATAATCTCTTGTACTCCATCTAAACATTTCATTTAATAATGTATTTAAGGTACTTCTTATCTCAAGAATTTGTCTTCTAACTCCATTTACTTTTGCATAAATTTCTGAAAATCTTTCTCTTCCTTCTTTTATCTGGCAAGTTTGTTCCTCAGCCTGTTTTGCAACCTTTTTATTTTTGCTACTTGCAAGGACTCCTCCACCAACTAAAGCTGCACCACCAATAGCCCATCCCACTGGACCTGCCAATGTTAAAAGTGCACTTCCAGCAGACATTCCGCCACCACCTGCAACTAAGGCACCTCCACCAAGCCATGCTAAAGCTGCATTTGTAGCTGCTGCACCACTAAGACTTGCTATTGCAGTTCCAGTTGAAGCAGTTCCAAAAGTTGTTGCTATTGCCATTGCTGCTGTTGGTGCAAACGCTGCTACTCCAGCTCCCGCAACCACTCCTGCTCCTGCAACAGATCCACTAACTGTATCTGCCTTCTTTCCTTCAATCTCCAACTCATTTATCTCTGAATCAAACTTCTTACAATTAACCTCAATCGCCTTAATGTCTCTCTCAAACTCCTTTGGTTTATTAGCAATAGAATTCACATATTTTTCTACACGCTTTATCAACTCACTTGATCTAACACGTGACGTATGTAACTTAATAACCTCATCCATCACCTCATCATACTTCTTCTTATACTTTTCATTCTCTACCTTCAAGTTAGCCACAGCTTCCTTTTTATATCCTGAATTAAACATTTCCTATGCCCCCTAATCATTCAAATTCCTAATCTAATTATACATCAAATTCATAAACCTTCCATAATTATAAAAAATTTATTAAATCCAGTTAAATAATTTCAAATATAAAATTTTTCACACCATTAAAAAAGAAGCAAAAAAATTCTCTTGCAAGTTCCTCTAATTCTAAATTTTTAATTTTAAATTCTTAATTAAAAAAATGTTATAATTATAAATAAATGTGTTAAAACTCAAACTATAAAAGGAAGGTGTTTATAATGAGAAAGCTTAATATTTCAAATAATGATTTAATTTACGAAGAACTTTGTGCACAAGGTAAAGCAGTTGAATTGATAGATAATGAAATCTATTATAGTAGCTTTACTTCAAAAGCTCACAATAAAATAGCTACAAGAATTGCAGCTAAATTAGATGACCATTTTTATTCAACACCTTGTGAGGTTTATTCAGAGCAAATTGAAGTGATTTTAGATGAAAATAAAGTTAAACCTGATGTTTTTGTTGTCTGTCCTGAAGATGATTCTATAAAAACAAAAGGAGAATCAATCTTAACTGTTCCTACTCTAATATTTGAAGTCGTGTCAAAATCAAATGCTTCTTTAGATACTTTAACAAAGATGGAGCTTTATGCTAGATACAATGTACAAGAATATTGCTTAGTTTATCAAGATGGTTCATTAGTTCAACTTATTTTAGAAGATAACTTGTTTAGACCCGTAAAAGTCTATAATTCAAATGATACCTATACTTCACTCATCTTTCCAAATTTATCATTCCCATTAGCTAGAATTTTTCACAACATTTAAAAAGAAGCAAGAAAATCATCTTGCTTCTTCTATATTACTAAGCTTTTTCCACCTACGTATTTTTGTTCTAAATGACTTAAATGGTGCCACTGTATTTATATGAATCCATTTCCATATTGGCCAATTAGAAGGAGTTGATGATGACCACATTCTTCCCCCTTGTTCAAATAGTTCAATATCTGCATATGTATTTATTAATTCAATAATTCTTTCCTCAGTTTTTACAAATTCAATACATAACTCTTCTAAACTATTCTCCTTATATTGCTTATAAAATTCTTCATATAGCCCACCTAAGTTATTCCATTTATAATTAGAAGTTGGTGTTATAACTTCTTCCCCTTCTTGCTCCCTCTTTTCCCAATCTATAATAAGATTCATCCATCCCAATTGATATGCAATCATTTGAGCTGGTGTCCTATCTACACCACCAATTAATCTATCTTTATCCTTTTCAGAAATACAGTTAAATTCATTAATAAACAATCTTGCACCCTTTGAAATTTCAAAAATTAATTCATCCCTATTTTTATATACCAATTTCACCTTCTCCTTCAACTCAAAATTATCTTTCTCTCATATACTTTTCAATTTCTTGAACACTTAACTTTTGTGTCTTCTCATTTCCATATTCTTTATATTCACACATACTAAAAATTGGTATCATACTTTCACATGATTTATCTTTATTTTTATTCAAATAAACTTTTAAATCTTCCACTCCACTAAAAATTTTATATGAAGTTCTCCCCTTACTATTCTTTATTTCATAAACCCCACATGCTCTTTTAATAGTATAATCAGCAGTTCTCAAATAAATCTTTGCAATCTCTAATGATTTAAAAGGAAAATTCCATCTCTGCAATCCTCTTTTAGAGTCATGCTCTATACATATACATCTCCCACAAGTTCCACAAACATATTGTGTATGCTTTTCTAAACATTCTACTGGATTTAATAATGGTGTTATTCTACTATCATTTACATAACATTCTTGACACATATTTTCCTCACTTTCAATTCCTATTTATATTTGCATTGCATAATTCTCTTTCTGAACTGATAAAGATACTTTTTCATATCCATTCTCCTTTAAGCGTAGTATAATTTTTCTCATCATATCCATACCTATTCCACATCCCCTATACTCTTTATATAAAGATATAGCAAGTGATGGCGTTGTATCATCAATATGTCCATAATCGTTCATTATTCTAACCCAAACAGCACCTATAACTTTTCTATTAAATTCAGCAACTAAGCAGTAGTCATCTTTTCTATTTCCAAAATCATTAACATATACCTGCAACTCTGGCTGATTTATGATACTTTTTGCTGGTACTTCCATTCCTTCTGGAACAAAAACTGCTTCATATATAAAATTATTAAGTAAATTATATTCATCTTCTCTCATTTCTCTAATTAAATAATTCATTTTATATCTCCTATATAAATTCCTATTTATCAAATAGTTTTAACTTTAAATTTCTTCACTCTTTTAAATAGTTTCTACTTAAAATATAGTATATATCTTTTTCAATTATTTTCCAATGCAAAAAAAGAAAAGAGAAATTCCTCTCCCTTTTCTCTCCCATATTTTTCATATGTATCTTATACACCCGATTATGATGTACTTTTAAAGTAATATTCGAAATTAAAAGCAAACAAAAAGATGCCCCATCCAACGAAGATTAGCACCTTTTTTCTTAATTTACTTTATTAATTCTATCCAATAGCCCTAAAACAAAATAAACGTTCTAAGGATTGCTTAGTGTTACCAGCACTAAGCTTTTCTTATCTACATTATATCAAACTTTTATAAAAAATAAACAATATAACTTCATCTTCCTCTATTTACTAATAATTTATTATAAATTAAATTTAATATTCTTAGATATCTTATATAATTCCCTTTTTTATTTTCTAATATCTAGCTACTTTATATTTTTTATAGCTTCTAAATCTGAGCTACATAATACTTCTAAATTAGAAAATATTTTTTCTTTGCTCCAATCCCACCATTTTATTTCTAATAAATGATTAATCAAGCTCTCATCAAATCTTTTACTTATAATTTTTGCAGGATTTCCACCTACAATACTATAAGAAGGTACATCCTTTGTAACAATTGAATTAGCCCCAATAATAGAACCATCACCTATTTTTACTCCAGGTAATATTGTAACATTTTGTCCTATCCAAACATCATTACCTACAATAGTATCACCCTTATATGGTAAATCTTCTAATTTAGAGGTTACTTTCTCCCATCCATTTCCCATAATATTAAAAGGATATGTTGTTACACTATTCATTCTATGATTAGCTCCATTCATAATAAACTCAACACCACTAGCAATGGCACAGAACTTACCTATTATTAACTTATCACCTATAAATTCATAATGATGTGTTACATGTTTTTCAAAGTCTTCACATCCATTTTCATCAGAATAATAAGTATAGTCCCCAACTTGTATATTAGGGTTTTTGATAATATTTTTTATAAAGCATACACTTTTTATATTTTCATTTGGATAAATGCTCATTGGATTTGGCCCTATATTCTTTTCCATAAAAACCTCACATATTAAATATTTAAAATTAAATCTTAAAACAGATGAAAAAAGCACTACCTCCCAACAAGAAATAATTGTGCCTTTTTAAAATTTTATTTAACTTTAAATTTATTATATCCCTAACTTCTCCATCCTAACAAGATATTCTGTAGTGTCTTCTTCAAATTTCTTTTCACCTGTTAAATAAAAACCATATCTTTTATAAAAAGAAATTGCTCTTGTATTTTTTTCTAGTGCCCACAAGTTATCCACTTTAAGTTCATTAACTGCAAACTCTAGGAGTTCTTTACCAATCCCTTTACTTTGGAAAAATGCATCTACATATATTTTGCATAACTCTTTCCCATTCACTTGAATAAAGCCTCTTATTACCCCATTATCAAATACATAAATATTATCCATTACTTCATCCTGATTAAAATAATTACTTATCAATGAAGCCACTTGCAATTCACCAAATGAAAACTCCTCATCTTTAAATATAGGAAAAAAGTTCATTCTATTATTAAAAACATATATTTCAGCTATTCTTGATAAATCACTTGTTTTTGCTTTTCTAATATTCATTTTCCTCTCCTCTTTATCAAATACTTCTAAAAAATTTCTACTTAAAATATAGTATACATAATTTTCAAATATTTTCCAAATAAAAAAAAGCAAGAAATTACTCTTGCTTCTCTTTCCCATATATTTCATATGTATCTTAGACACCCGATTATGATATACTTTTAAAGTAATATTTGAAATACCGTAGAGTTGGCTACGGTGGTTGTACGTATTCCACCTTGGGCTACTGATGATTTTCATCTTAGCTTAAGGGGGTGGTATTGGATATGATACTTGCTTTATCAATTGTTGTTGTATTTTTACTCATAATTATATTAAAAGCCTTAAGTTCAAAAACTAAACTTTTAGAATTTGAACTTAACATAAGTATTAAATGTTTTAAATTAAGTTTTAAAACAACTGAAAAAAGCACTACATCCCAACAAGAATAATTGTGCTTTTTTAAGATTTTATTTAACTTTAAATAAATCTGACCAATAGCCCTAAAACTAAAAACGTTCTAAGGATTGCTTAGTGTTACCAGCACTAAGCTTTTCTTATCTATATTATATCAAACTTTTATAAAAAATAAACAACATCTATTTAAATACCTAAATTTTCCACAATATTAATGCATCCCATGCATCCAATCTTTTCTCTATATTCACATTGACTGCATAAAATCCCACATCTTGACTCACACATTTCTTATACCACCTCTCTTTTATCTATCTAAAATTTGAAATTTATCTACATAATATACTTAAAAATAATTCTCCATTAAACGATTTACCCACTCTGGAACGATTGACTCCATTTTACAGTCATACACTGGATAGTATGGCTTAATATCTAAGATAGGTGTGCCATCAATAGCATCTAATCCTTCTACTATTAACAAATCATCTGATGTGGATACTATCTTAACTGATGTCATTCCTATTTGATTTGGTCTATCTTTACCCCTTTGTGAAAATATACCTACCATTGGCATATCATCTCTATTTTGTGGTCTACGTTGTAGGTGCTTTTCTATATCAAATTTAGCCTTATCTAAATAATATATAATAATTGCATGAGAAAAATCATCTAACCCTGCCAAACCACCATTATATTGTTTTTCTAATTCTATTTTAGATATATCATTGCCCCAAGATTCATCTTTTTTCTTTTCAATATGATTACTTACATACCCAATAGGATTTAAATTTATTTGCACTGTACTCTCCCCCTTTTTATTTTTCATAATAATATTATTATGATTTTAATCTCAACATTAAATTGGAATTTATCGAGATGTATAAGCTATATTCCCTTTATTAAAGATATTATTTACCAGTTATTTCTTATGCATATATTGTACCTAAATATGGTATAATTCAAAAGTGATAATCTTGTAAACCGTAGTAGATGGCTGCGGAGGTTTTGAACATTTTATCTCCCTAGGACTATTGATGAGAGTTCATCGTAGTTAGGGGGTGGTATTGAATATGCTAGAATTAATTATAAAAAGCATTGTTACTATTTATATTATAAGATTAGTTTTAAAATATAATCTTTTCATTGCTAAATTAATTATCAAGATTAATTTTCTTGGGATTCATATAGAAGTTGACGGCAAAGAGAAAAAGCACCCATCTCGCTAAAAATAGTGTGCTTTACTCTTAATTAAATTTATTTAATTCATTCAATAGCCCTAAAACAAAATAAATGTTCTAAGGATTGCTTAGTGTTGACGCACTAAGCTTTTCTTATTTATATTATAACAAATTTTCATAAAAAATAAACATAAAAATTTTATATTAACTTGATTTCCACCTACATTTTATAAATAATTTGTTGTCTTGCACGTCTGCTTCTACACTTCCATTCATTTTAACCATTAATTCTTTTACTATAGATAGCCCTAATCCAGTACTATTAACTTTTCTAGCTTTATCTGCTTTATAAAATTTATTGAATAAGCTTTCCATTTGTATATCACTGTTATTATCAATATAATCTATTACAGTTAATTCAGCATAGTTATTAGTAATATTTATTGTTATTTTAACATTTCCTTTAGAATGCTTTGATATATTTATCATTAAGTTCTCTATTACTCTTTTTATACTTGCATAATCACCTAAAACACTAACTTCACTATCACAAATTTCTATTATTGGTTCTATGTTTTTACTAGTAAATTCATCGTAAAAGCTAGTCAAAATTTCAATAAAAGTATCTTTTAAATCTACACTTTCAAGCTCCATATTATATTTATTATCTTCTATTACTGACAGCATAAAAAATTGATTTATTAACTCTTGTAAATCTTTTGCTCTCTTATCTGCTATATCCAGATATTTGGCTTTATTCTCATCAGTTATATCTGTTTTTTTAAGCATTTGCAAGTATCCTTTTATTGAAGTAAGGGGCGTTCTTAAGTCATGCGATATTGATGAAATCATGCTCTTTAATTCTTCTTCTGAATTAGACTGCTTGATTTGAAGTTTTTTTGATATCTCTATATGCTTATTAATGCTTTGAGCTAGACTTTCAATATTTTTATTCACTAAATTTATATCTATTTTTTTTCTAGTCTTAAAATTATTATAATCTTCTAATTGTCTTACAATGTTCTTTATTTCTTTATTTACAAAAAGTAAGCGAAGAAGTAAAACTATTATAATAATAATTAAAAATATTATAACTGCAATCATTTTACTCACCTCGCTTATTTATTATATATTTTCTTTTAATTATTTTATTTCTTGTTTATTAAATATTACACATCCTAAAATTGTTGATACAACTATAATTATAAACGAATTTATAACCCAGGTTTTTAGTAATGGTGAAATCTCTGGTTGTCCACAAATATCTAATAGCATGTATATTGGTATCTTATTTTGAGTAGATTTACTTATAACATCAAATAATGCTCCAGTGCCAAAAGTCATAAATAATGCTCCAGTAGTTGCAATAACAACTTTACTTTTTATAATAACTGATATTAATGTGTATAAGCTAACCATTGCTGCTAAAATAATTAGCAATACTAAAGTAACTATACATATTACATATAACTCATTTTTAGAAATCATCGTATTTGGCTTAAATAAGCAAATTGCTCCAATCATAAAAAAGAATATATATGAAATAGCAACTATCGTAACTCCGATGTAATTAGAAATAACACTAGATAAGTATACTTTATATTTATTATGACCATAAGATATTGTATTTTTTAATACTCCATTAGAGTATTTAGAAATTACTGAATCAGTAACTAAGAAAATCATAGTTAAGCATGCAAATATAGTAAATGCTAATGATGACCTAAAAATATTAATGTAATTTATATTTGCTTCTATTCCCCCAAGATAAAAACCATACACTCTATCGTTTCTAAAGGTAACATTTAAAGAAAAGAAAAATTCTTCATCTAAGCACATAAATAAAAATACAGCAACTAAAACTCCAATTATTATCATAGAGTTTCTAAAAGTTTTACTTTTTCTTAATCTAAATAAATCAGCTTTTAATAAATTAATCATTATATATTTCCTCCAACAATACTCATAAAATAACTCTCTAAATTATCACCTGAAATACTTATCTGGTAAATTGTAATACCTTCTTGTGATAATGCTTTAGATACCTTACCTGATTCATTAACATAATCATAAACCTTAATTACTTCATTTGGTAAGACTTTATAATTTGTTGTTTTCAATATATTTTCAAGCACCCATGTAGTCTTTTTCAAATCATCAGTTTTTATTTCTAGTGATTTTTTACACTTTTCATCTAATTCCTTTTGTGTTAATTGTTCCACTAGTTCTCCATTATTAAGTATACCATAGCGTGTTGCTAATTGATTTAACTCACTTAATAAATGACTTGAAATTAATATTGTTACTCCACTTTCCTTATTTATTTTTTTTAATAACTCTCTCATATAAACTATTCCCATTGGGTCCAATCCATTGGTTGGCTCATCTAATATGAGAAACTCTGGGTCTCCTAATAGAGCCATTGCTAAGCCAAGCTTTTGTTTCATTCCTAGCGAAAAGTCTTTTACTCTTTTCTTTTCAACATTTGTTAATCCAACTAACTCTAGCTTTTCCTTAATACAGGCTTTACCTGGGATTCCTTTTTGTAGTCTAACTAACTCCATATTATCTACAGCAGTCATATCACCGTAAAATGCAGGCATTTCTATTAATGCACCTATTCGTTTTCTTTCAGTAGTAATACTATTTTCATTATGTACATCAAATATTTCTATAGACCCACTATTAATGTTAGCTAAACCTGTTATTAACCTCATTAATGTAGTTTTTCCTGCTCCATTTTTCCCAATTAAGCCATAAATATCTCCTCTTTTTATACTCATATTTAAATTCTTTAATACAGATTTTCCGTTATAGTTCTTATTTAAACTATTTGCTTTTAAAATATATTCTTCCATATATCATAGCTCCCTTCTTAGTAACTTAAGTTAATTATAAAAAATAACTCCTAAATAACTACAAAGAAAACCTTAAGAAAGTATTAAGTTATAATTTTTATACCTCAAGTTTATAACCTATACCCCATATAGTTTTTATATAATCATTTTTAGCTCCAGCTTTACCTAGTTTATTTCTAACATTACTAATATGTACTATTATTGTATTGTCATCATTTATATAATTTTCTCCCCATACACTTTTAAAAATATTATCTTTAGAAAAAACTTTGTTTGGATATTTAATTAATAAACTTAATATTTCAAACTCACGTAAAGTTACATTTAATAAAGTATCATTAACATATACTTCTCTAGTATTAGAATTTAAAGTTATTTCTTTATGTTTAAATATTCCTTCATCATTATTGTTTATTTGTATTTCTTTAATTCTTCGTATATTTACCTCAATCCTAGCTAAAACTTCATCTAAATCAAAAGGTTTACTAATAAAATCTACTGCTCCTGCCCTAAGTAATTTAGGTTTAATTCCAAGTTCTTCTTTAGCTGAAATAATAATTACTGGCATTTTATATTTATTTCTTATCTCATTTAAAACTTCTTCACCAGATTTTCCAGGTAACATTAAATCTAATAATACTATATCTATTTTTTCTTGATTTAAATATATTAAGGCTTCTGTACCTGAATATGCACTAGATACATCGTATTGGTTATCTAGTAGCATGTCCCTTAATAAATTATTAATATCATTATCATCTTCAACAATTAAAATCTTTATTTCATTATTCATAAGTTTTTCCTCTCACAATAGTTCAATTCAATAATAGCATTTATATACGATTTTTAAAACATCTCATATAAAAGAAAACAAAAATGTATTGTTATTGTAACAACCCATCTTTGTTTTTAAAATTTAACTCCCCTACAAATTCCTATCTATCAAATACTTCTAAAAAATTTCTACTTAAAATATAGTATACATAATTTTCAAATATTTTCCAATGAACAAAAAGAAATATAGAATATAAAGTCTCTATCATTTTTCACGATAATACTAATAGAGGTGATTTATATGCAAATTAATTCTATATCTATGCAATATAAAAATACTATTCATAGGACTAATTTAGATAAAACAGATATTAATTTAAATAAAGAAAATAATATTTCAAAAAAAGTAAATGTTAATCAAATCAATGCTAATAGCAGTCCATATCCCTCTGGAATGATTCCTGTAGATAAAGGGACAGCTGCTCAAACTACTGTTAATGTTGATAGAAGTACTATTTTAAGCATAATGAATTATGCTGCAAACAATCCTGATACCAGTGGTTTTGAAGAGATGGGTATGGATGATAATAAGCGATGGGTAGTTATTAATGGTCAACGGTTTGAAACTGAACTTACTGCAAGGGAAAAAGAGCTTATAAAAAAAGCTAAGGAAAGATGTGGTCTTATCTCTTTATTAAATACATCATCTGCTAATAAATATAAAAAATTATCTGAAGAAACTGTTGAACTAGAATTTAATGGAGATTCTGTAGACGTATCAAACACCACTAATAACCCAAAGCTTCAAAACTTATTAAATAATGATAAAGTCATGTCAATGTTTGCTGTTATATCAAAGTCTAGCAAAATAAAATTAAGCTTCTGCGATATGGCTTCAAATGGCTAAAATAATATTTATTAATTTGAATATTTTAAAAGAAGCAAGAATCAATCTTGCTTCTTTTAAAATATTTGTTTATCTTCTAATAAATTCTCTATACCTTTATTCTCTATAAGAACTTTAAATTTCTCAAACATTTCTAAGATGTTTGCATATGCTAGTTTTATTTCTATTGATTCACCAGCTTGTACATTCTCTTTGAACTCATCTATTGTATCTGTATTTTCTTTTAAACTTTCCATTTTTTCTAATGATTTCATAACAAACTTTCTATAGTTCTCATCATCTATATATTTTTCAAGCTCTGTATATAGGATATAAATATCTGAAACTAGGATGTAGCTATTTAGTTCTATCTCTTCTTTAAATTGAATTCCTGCAACTCCATAATTATCTCTCATTGATTTATCAATAGCTGCACATGTTAAAAATAGATTTTGTATTCCAAATCTATTTATTTCTCCTTCTTTAGCCATATTATAAATACATTCTAACATTCCATAGATTGTTTTTTCATATTGCTTTTTAAGTCTGTTGTTTAAAGATTTTAAATCACATCTTAAAACAAATGTATTTAATATTATTGCTATAATCATTCCAATAATAACAAATGCTATTCTTTGGAATGCAAAGTCATATACATTTCCTGTTCCTGCTGCAAGGGTGATTATACATATGGTTGCTAAGAATATATTATACTTATATTGTTTTGTATAGCACATTATGTAACCTACTGCCATTAAAACAAGAGTTCTTTCACCTTCAGTTTTGAAGATGCTTAATAATATTATTACTACAACAGCTCCAAGTAAAGTTGAAATTATCCTATCCTTAGTCTTGTATTTAGCAGTTTCATAGATTGGATTTACTAAAGAAAATATAGTAAACATCATCCATGTTCCCTCTTCTAAATGAAAGTATTGCGTTAAAAAACATGTTATAGTCATACCAATAGCCACTCTAACAGCATAACTAAAGCCTAATGAATTTCCTGTATCCTTTGCAAGCTTTCTTGAAACCTTAAATCTATTTCTAGTAGCCTTAATATCTTTCTTTAAATCAATTGAATGTTTCTGTTCATCTACTAAAGCTGTATTAATTAATAGTAAACTATTTATTATTTGAAGTTTTTTTCCTTCTACTAAACACTCTTCATTATCCTTTATAAATTTCTCCACTTTCTTTATAAATTCATCTACTAAAATTTTACCTTCTAATAATTCATTTAACTTATCAAAATATCTTGATATAAAATTTGTGATATTTTCATTTATAACTTCCTTATAAGATAAAGTTATATTAAGCTTCTCTAATGCTGTAACTAAGCTTAAACTAGCTTCACCCTCTTTTGATATGTAAAAATCCTTTTCGCGACTATCAAAAATAAGATACTTCAAGCTTCTAAACAATCCATTTATCTGCTCATCAATAGCCTCTACATCTTTTCCCTCTTTAATTAATAAAGTCTTCTGCTTTACCAAATTATTTATATTTAAAAATATTTTAACAGAGCTCTTCTTAACTCTATTTCTATTAAGTAATAATTGAGGTATCATAATTGTTATTGCCCCAAACACTAAAGAGAGAAGTCTCATCCCCTCTTGGCTATGTGGAACTGGGAATGCTATAAGTAACACAAACTGTAACATAAAAGGTACATAAGTTGGTGTCCTAAGCTCATTACAAGTAACATAACCAACACCAAGCATCAAAATAAGATTTAAAGGTATAGCAATCCATAAACTATAACTTCCTGCAAAAACTACAAGCCCCATACAAAGATTTATCAATATAAACTTTAGAGTATTACCTATAATATTTGTAGTTAAATCCCTCCCCAAATACATAAGCATCGCAATATAAGATGTTATCCCAACATAAGTATTATTCTCTCCAAACAAAAGTTTAAACCCCACTGCAAAAACAGTAGCCAATAAAAATACAAACGTTCCTGATATAAATTTACTAAATATAATTTTTCCGCTCAACTTCTTCATTTCATCCTCCCTAAAAAATAGTCGTAATGAAAAGTATACTTCAAAAAATTATATACTTTATTTTCAAACTATAAACATTTAAAGAACACAAAGCCTCAAAAATAAAACTTTCTATGAAAATTAAAAAGAAGTAGAAAACACTCCCTACTTCTTCGTCATAACTTCATCAATAACTTAAATTTATAGACTTCACCCTACATCTTCTAGCATATAAAAAAGATGTAGGATAAGCATATATACTATACTTAATAAGCTACATCTAATTTTATCCACTTAAGAATTCACCTATCTTTATATAGCAAATGCATCTCCATCCCTACGTAGATAAGGACAATATTTTTGTGAATGTTTTAATAACCCTTGCTTTGCTAAATAAGAACATAAAGAGCCTATATGAGATGATGGTTCTTTAAAACCACTATTATCATATTCTACTAATAATTCTTTTAAAGTATTATATGCAGTTGATACAATTAAACTGTCAATCTCATGTGAAGTATAGTAAATACCTGGTGTTTGTGAAAGAAAGGCATTAATATCCTTAGTTAACGGTTCTATTATCCCTCTACTTTCTTGAAACTTTACTTGTGCGTTAATCATAAATATCTCCCCTTTAAATTATAATAAGTTCAATTCTTTTAAATCTTGAATTCTATTCTCTATTAACTGATTTACAGTTTTTATTTTTTCATCTTATATTAACTCTGAATATAATAACAATTCCCTTACTATCTTATCCATCAATTTTCTCTTAACTTTTATTACTTTTTGCTATAAATTCATTATAGCATATCCCAAAGTAAAAATACTCCTATTTTGTATTTTATAGGTATTTAATTGATTATTTCTAAAAAATCAAAGGAATCTAGCAACTTATCTGCCTAAATCCTCTATTTTTATCATTCTTGGAACTACATTGCTAAATAAAGCACCTAAGGTTATCATTGAAATACATTTTTTTCATTTTATTACGTCATTTCTTATTTATATTTATGAAAAAATATATCCCCACCATATCTTATAATTAATTAATTTATACATTATATTGAATAGTGTTTTAAAATATCTTTATTTTAAGAAGAACATAAAAAAGTGGCTATCGCCGCGTCCACTTCGTGGTAACATATCGTATTCTGAACTTCGCCTCAAGTATTGATATTGCTTAATTTTATTATTTGAAATTTTTATACTTTCCTGTACATAAATAAAAGGAGCATTACTGCTCCTTTATTCGTCACTCATGGAAAAATTAGTAACATTCCTCTTATGTACTAAAAATAAAGCAGAACTATTTTATTTAAGTTCTGCTTTATCCTTACAAATATTTTCTAATATATCTATTTAAATCATTTATCTCAGTCTTTTAATCTCTTCTAGGTCTAATCCACTTTTTAATGCTATTGTTTCATCATCTAAAACATCTAAAAGATTTTTTGCAAATTCTAATTTTCCCCTACGCTCTGCTGAATTAATCATATTAGCTCTTTCATGAAGTGACCTTTCTCTTTCATAATAAATTCTCATCGCTTCTTCATTACTACTTAAGTATTCGATTTTTTGTTCAGCTTTTTCTATTGCTTCATCCATACTAATCAACTCCTTTAATGTAGTTTCTGATGTATCTTTTTCTTTAAATTATTCCCATCTAAACTAATTTTATATTCCTCTATCAAAAAATTTTTAGCCACTAATATTTAATTCCACATCTAAATTCCATTTATCAATAAATTTCTTTTTATTCTATCATTAATATTTTTTCACTATCCGATTCTTAACTCCTAAAAAATCGCTTGCGATTCCCCTCAATTCTTAACTCTTAATTTTTAATTAATAAAGCTACACTCTCAGCAGTAGGATGTTCCCAATCAATCTTCGCTTCGCTCGATTTCTTGGACATCCCTTGCATGGAACGTGCTAATTACTTCCCGTCGTCACTTCGTTCCTTGGCAAGTAAAGCTACGTTCTCAATGTGTGCAGTGTGTGGAAACATGTCTACTGGTTGAACTTTTTCTGTTTTGTAGCCTTGCTGTTCTAGTATTTTTAAGTCTCTTCCAAGTGTTGATGGGTCACATGATACGTATACTATTCTTTCTGGTTTTACTTTTCCTATTGCTTCTAGTAGTTTTATATCGCATCCTTTTCTTGGTGGGTCTACTACTATTACGTCTGCTTTTATTCCTTTTTCTATAAGGTTTGGTATTTCTTCTTCTGATTTTCCTACGAAGAATTCTGTATTTTCTACGTTGTTTAGTTTAGCGTTTTCTCTTGCATTTATTATTGCTGGTTCTATTATTTCTACACCGTAAACTTTTTTTGCTTTTTGTGATAGGAATAGTGTTATACTTCCAGTACCACAGTATGCATCAAATACAGTTTCTTCTCCTTGTAAGTCTGCATATTCTAAAGCCTTATTATATAAGACTTCTGTTTGTATTGGATTTACTTGGAAGAAGGATAATGGACTTATGTTAAATTTGAAGTTACCTATGTAATCTTGTATATTATCTTCTCCCCATAGAGTAATGCATTCTAGTCCTAGTATAACATTAGTTTCTTCTTTGTTTATATTTAAGACTATGCTTTTTATTCCTTCTATATTACTTTTTATAGCTTCTGTAAACTCTTCTAAGTGTGGTATTTCCTTTCTTGTTCCTACAAGGACAACCATCACCTCACCTGTTTTAAAGCCTGTTCTTATCATTATATGACGTATTAAGCCTTTTTTATCAAATTTTGAATCTTTAAAGGCTGGTCTTATTCCATATTTAAGCATCCATTCTTTAAGCACTGCTCTTGCTTTATCTGCTTTTTCATCTTGAATAAGGCAGTTTTCAATATCTATAATGTCATGGCTTCTTTCTGCATAAAATCCAATTTTAAGTTCTCCATTTACTAATCCAACTGGTAATTGAACTTTATTTCTATATCTATAAGGAGAATCTTCCATTCCTAATGGATAAGCCACTAAATCTTCTGACAATCCTCCAATTTTACTTATACAGTCTTTTACTCTTTCATGTTTAAAGTCTAACTGTGTTTTATAATCCATATGTTGAATTTTACATCCACCACATCTTTTATAATATTCACACTTTGGCTCTACACGTCCTTCTGCTTTTTCTTCTATATCTACAAGCTTTCCATAAGCATAATTTTTTTTATTTTTTACTATTAAAGCCTTTACTTTTTCATTCTTTAAGGCACCTTCTACAAATATTGGATACCCCTCTATTTTAGCTACACCTTCACCTTCATACCCTTGTGAAATTATATCTAAAGTATATTCTTTATTCTTATCTACCATCCATTTCACCTTTTCTTAATTTATTTTCGCTTAATTATATCATACCTATCTTCTTTTTTCTTTACCATTCTTTTTTAAGTAGCTTTTCTGTTAGCTTTTCAGACTCCTTTAATCTAACTACAATACGTTGCATATTTAAAAAAGCTAACTTTTCTTTATTATCATGAACTTCAAAAAACTTTTCCTTAAATTCATTTTTCACCTTAATTAAAACTTCTTCTTCATTTTTTCCTCTTATATCATAATTTATTTTATCTAACACATCTACCTTAACTCCTTCTTCCTTAAAAAAGTAGATTGTAAAATAAATAGTGTTATTTAAAATCCTTTGATTATATACAAATCTATCTATATCCTTATCTTTAATAACTGCATTGTGTCCTATTATCTTGCTTTCATAAAGCTTGGATATACTCATTTTTTCCCCAAGAAGTCTATAATAATATATATTTTTTACTCCACCAATTGAAAAATCTAATATCTCATTACTTAAACTATTATAATTTTTAATTAAGTTTCTTAAAGCCTTCTTTATATCATATGGGAATATATATTTTGTTCCTAAATATCCTATAATTATTCCAAGTGCTACAAAGGAAATTCTAAGTAATACTCCCCTTCCTGGAGTTTCAGTTGCTATTGAAAACAGTCCTAAACTTACTGCTGCTGTGCACATAGTCTTAATTTGAAAATCCTTGCTTATCACATATATATAATATAGTATCACAAACAATGTTCCTTCTATAATAATGTTTCCAACTAAAAGATATATCAAAGCAAATACTATAATTCCAAGCACTGTACCCTTAAACCTTTTAGGAAATCTCTTTTTAGAATCTTCAAAGAATGGCTCAATAACAGCATATATAGTAAATACAATCCACTTACCTTCCTCAATTTTTAATAAACTCACTATAAAATATGACCCTGCAAGTAGAACTGCTGCTCTAAAGGCAAAGGAGAATCTTAATGATTTTTTACTTATCTTAAAATTAAATACAGTAGTAATTTCTTTTCTAAGCCTTCTATTTAATAAGATGTCCCTCTTACTATAATCCTTCATATTCAAATTCTCTTTTAACATAAATAAATTTTGTAAAACTTCATATATATAATAATCTTCCTTATCCTTATGCTTTTCTATAAAATTATCAATCAACTGGATTATATTTAAGTTCTTTTCTTCCTTATTTTGAATATTCTTTATCTCTAATATTAACCTCTTCAAATCCTTCATAAAATTCAATTCAATATCATTATGTAAATCAATATTTATCTCTTTAAGCAAATAATTCAATCTCTCTATGTACAAGGTTAAGTTTAGTATCTCATTATCTCCCTTAGTTATAAAAATTGGGTCTATCCTTTTTTTATAAATTGAATCTACAATCTCATTTACATTTTCGCTCACCTTAAAGGTATTATCTAAAACTTCCTTTCCCTCTAAAATAACATCAATCTTCATACTTATCTTATCTAAAAGTTCATCTAAATTCTTATTCATTCTTTTTTTAAATCTATTCTTATTTACAATAATTTGAGTAAGCATTAAAAATAATGCTCCAAACGCTAGTACTATAAGTCTAACTGGTAACTCCTTAAAAGTCCCTGGCTCTATTAAAAGATATAAATATCCTAAGACAAAAGGTCTCCATATCCACTGTTTTATATTAGATGTAAAGTTATAAGCTAATATAAAGATAGAGAAAAAATTAATAAACAATCCTAAAAATATATTTAATGAAGAAATAAATGAAAATAATCCAATATACACAAAAACTATTAAAAATACAATTGTACTTCTTAATTTATTTCCTGTTAAATCTGTATTCATCAAAACTAAAGAACCCTTTGCAATAGTTGCACCAATAAAAGCTTTCCCAGGTCCAAGAAGTCCCCATAATCCAAAAAAGACTAAAACTGCTAAGGCATATACAATTGTCCTTAAGACTAGCTCTTTTCCTTTAAATATCTTCATCTCTTCCCCTCCTCCCTCCTATTTTAATAAATATTCTCCTCTCTAACTTCCCTTTTATGATTTATTCATAAATTGTTATTAAAAGAAAAATATAGGCTCCTAAAAAGCCTATACTCTATCTAAAGTAAAATTCATTTTATCTTCCTTCTATAAAAGTCTCACATTGATTTCTTTTTCTATTAATATTATTTTCTACAATAATAATATTAGTTGCTCCACACATTCCTGCATCATTATATAAACAATTCTCAGCAGTACAAACTACTTCTGGTGTAATTTTAATTTCATCTCTTGTAGATACAATCTGTGCAAGCTCCCCTAAAAAATTTGTATTTGGAATCGCTTTAAAAGCATTTAATACAGTTTCAACTTCATAATTTTCACATTGTGTTTGATGGCTTGTATAAGCATCAGCTCCACTCACTAAAATACTATTAGCTCCACAAAAACCACCTTCATTATTTACGCATTTATGCACACTACATCCTAATGTTGTCAAAAAAATCACTCCTTTCAAATTAAGCCTTTGAGATATTTTTCCCTTTTTATATCTTTTATATGCTTAAACTTTAGGATATGATTATTTATAAAGAAAAAAGTATTCACTAATCTTATCTATGGTGAATACTTTCTCTCTTTAATTTAATTATTCAAAAAAAAGACTACACTTTTAAAGTGTAGCCCTTATATATTATGCAATTTTCTATGCGAAATATCTGTCTAATAATCCTTTGAAAGCTCTTCCGTGTCTAGCTTCATCTTTACACATTTCGTGAACTGTGTCGTGGATTGCATCTAAGTTTAATTGCTTAGCTAAAGTAGCTAAATCTTTTTTACCTTGACATGCACCAAACTCAGCGTCAACTCTTGCTTGTAAGTTAGCTTTTGTATCAGCAACTACAACTTCTCCTAATAATTCAGCGAATTTAGCAGCGTGCTCAGCTTCTTC
>NZ_JBOFRG010000071.1:0-20868 GCF_051650885.1 Clostridium sp. | reverse complement strand
AGTAAGACATCTTGAAGGTCTGCACCTTTTTTATCTACTTGTTTAGTTATAGTTAAATCTGCATTATTTAATTTAGTTATAACTAAATTACTTTCCGCACTGTCAGCTTCTAGTGGAAGGCTTGGATCCACTTGATACTGATAGTTTATTATACCTGTATTCGGTATTGTATTAGGTACAACAGACATACCGTTATCCCTCCTTATTTATATTAACTATTATTACTTATAAAATATTATCAACCCTATAAGAAATCGCTCATAATATATTATTAAATATCAATCTATATAGTTCATTTATTTATTGATATTAATAAATAAAGTACAAACTATATTTATAAGGAGATAAACAAAATGATGAATTACAAAAATACTACAAGATTAGATACACTTTGTATGCCAACAGATGTAACTGATTTTACTCAAATCACAGAAGATTTTATATCATGTATTCCAACTTCAATGCCAGCCATACTTGAAATTATTGATGATAAAATCAGTATAGAAATTTCCGAAAAAAAAGTTGTCTCTTCTCCAATAGGGACTTCTGCTGAAGGTTATGTTTTAACTGGAAATACTTTAATTGTTATAGTTGACATTAAAGTTAGCTTCCAATATGTTTCAGCTAGCAATAATGCTACAGTTCATAGCTTTAGTACGTTGCATAGTACTATTATTCCAATATCATTATCAGAAAACTTTAATAATAGCTTTGATGTAAGTGCAAATATATTTATAGAAGATCTATATTACACAGTAGAATGTGAAGACTCTGTATTTACAAGTGTAACTTTCTTAGTTACAGCAGAGCAACTACTAGGGAGGTGTTAGACTATGGCATTTTCATTTAAAGATTTAAAAGGCTGTTATTGTGACGACGATGATAAAAGGGAATTAAAATTTTTCTCAAGACTTCCATTTGCAAAGTCTATAGTGCTTTGTAATTACCAACCTTCAATAGGATCTGTTATTTCTAGTGATGTTGAGCCAACAGTTTCATCAGTAAAACTTATTACTACACCAGTTGCCATTTCTTTTGAAGGTCAAAAATTAACTGGATATAAGCTTTTAGTAGATGTTTCTATTTTCCAAAAAATAATTTATGCGTCTGGAGATTGCGAAGCTAAAACTTCATCAGTATTAAAATATACTGATATCAAATCAGTATATGTTGTTTTACCTGCAGTTTATAATGAAGCCTCTCTTTGCTCTTTAGTTAGAAATAATAGATTTCTAATTAATCCTATAGTTGAAGATTACTCAGTAAGAGTTAAAGGACCATATCAGTTATACTCTTACCTATCTTTAATAGTAGATGTTCAGTTATATTAAAAAGCTTTAAATTTAGGGGCAAAAAAGCTATCTTCTTAAAATCTAAGAAGATAGCTTTTTTTATTTATTGATTATCATTAATTTATCTTTTGGCATTGTATAATTATTATCATTACCTTTTTCAAATATAGAAATTCCTTCCTTTTTCACAAGTTCACTTTTAACCACTCTAGATGTTATATATACGTTAAACTCTTCATCAAGTGCCATCGATTCTAAAATATCATATTGACCTACATTTATTAAATCAATAGCTTTCATAAACCATGGAAGTTCTATGAATTCTCCATGCTTGAAGTAAAAAGTATATAAGGTTTTTTCAACTTCTGCAATAATATCTGTTTCATTAGTTACAGGTTTAGCTAGAAACTCTTTTGCTTCACGTAAAACTTCCTCTTCATCTGATATAACTATTACATTGTTAGAAAACTCATTTAATTTAATTAAATTGCTTTTTTCCCCTGTATATTCTCTAAAATCTACTATGATGGAGATTAACTCTTTAGAAAAAGATATACTTTTCCCTCTTAGTTCATTTAAGATATCTTGTAGATTATTTGATTCCCCAAGCTTAAAATCAGGATAATTTACATTTCCTTTATGCTCTTCATAACTTTTAATTTCAGCTAAAGCCTCTGAATATTTTCCTATATAGTAATAGCAAGTTCCACGTAAGAAATGTAAATCTGCAAAATCAGTATATTTTTTTAAGAATTCACTGCTATAAAATATAGCTTCGCTATACCTTCTTGCTTCAAACAATCCCTTAGTTAAATAAATTGCTAAATACTGCCTAAATCCATTATCAAAGCCTTCTGTATTATAAGATTTTATATATGATTCTAAAGCCTTCTCTTTTAAGCCTGCTCTTGAATACTCTCCTGCTATATTGTAATAAAAGAAACCATCCTTTTCCTCTTCAGGATAAACTTCATATATCTCAAAATTTCTTTTCTTCTTTTTCTCTATATCGTATTCTTTTTCATCATATCCTAAATGATATATTTCAATTGGTAAAAATCCTATATCACTTTCTTTATAAGTTTTTAAAATAGACCTTATAATTTGCTCGTGAATTTTTCCTACAAATCTAAAATTCTTTCTATTTTTAAATATTCTAAAAGTTTGAGCAGCTAAAGTTTTTTTACCATCAATAATATTTGCTAATAAAAGACAATATCCTTCATATCTCTTATTTAAATTTTTTCTTAGATTTATCCACCCATCTCCAACTAAATATTCATCACAATCAATATAGATAATATAATCCATAGTTGCTTTTTCTAACGCTTCATTTCTAACTAAAGAAAAATCATTATCCCATTTCTTAAAGTATACTTTTGCACCATAAGATTTGGCAATTTCAACTGTTCTGTCTGTAGAGCCAGTATCAACTACAATAATTTCATCTACAACCCCTTGAAGGCTTTTTAAACAAGTTCCAATATGCTTTTCTTCATCCTTTGCAATGATACAAGCTGAAATAGTACTACTCATCCGCTAACTCATTCCATTTTATTAATTTAGGATTTGGATCTAATATTGATTTATATTGATTTATATTTCCATATTTTCCATCTGGATCACTCTTCATGTATCTTGAATATTTAGAAAGTCTATCTTCAGGTCTTGCCCAGCCCATATGCTTAACTCTAAGCCTTGATAAAGCATTTTGAAGTGTTCCTAAGTTGTAAGGAAGTCTTCCACAGTGAAGTGGATTTTCAAGCCATCTATAATTAAAGTTCTTTTGATATCTAGTTAGGAATGTTCTATAAATTGCATGTGCATTCCAGAATTGGTCTTCTCTATAATTTTCTTCATCCCAGAAATCATAAAGTCTAAATGAATATGCATCGCACCAAGGGTCTGAATTAATTAAAGTAATAATTTCATCCTTGAATGAATCTTCAAAAATTTCATCAGCATCTAAGCTTAGAATCCAATCTGGACTTGTTTTAATAGTTTCAAGCCATTGTTGCTTTCTTAAATTAATCTCATTTCCAAACTTACTCTTATCATTTTCAATAAGTTTAAGATTTTTAGAACCTAAAATATCTTTTATGATATCCTTTGTTTTATCTGTACTACCATCATCTATAATAACTGCATTAGTTATTACATCCTTATTTTGTTCTAGTACTCTTTCTAAATATCTTCCCTCTTCATTTTTTACAACCATAGACAATGTTAATTTATTTTCATCTCGAACTCTTCTTAAAAGTGGTGTTGGTGATAAAATAATTGGACTTTCCTTTTTAATAGATTCAATTTTCCATCCAACCTTAGTTTCTCTTAATATAGCTACATAAGCACCAGCATTATTAAAGCTATAAGAATTTCTAATTCCCTCTACAATAAGTTTAAAGTTAAGAGCAATTTTTGTTCTATCTGAGAAGAAAGATAATCTCCATTCATCTACTCTGTGTTTTGATATAACTTTACCACTTAAAATAGATTTTTCTTCAAGCTCTCTTAAATTTTTAAGTCTTTCCCCTTCATCTTCTAATACTAAATTAAGCCATGAATAATCCATGTCTTCTTTATATGAATAATTATAATATCCTTTTAAGAACTCTGTAACTAAGTCAATCATTTCATATCCTAGAATATCATAATCTCTATTTTTACAACCTTCTTTAAAACCATTTACTCCTGCTAAATCTGTACTTCTATAAATATGGTATGCTGGATAGTGTGTATCTACAAATAATTCATAACCAAATGCAACAGCTCTTATACAGAAGAATCTATCTTCTCCCCAGAAAGAAAGATTATAAATTTTAGTGAAATTTACTCCATCTTCTAATGGTTTTCTTTTTATTAGAGTACACGCACCAAGTCCACCAACTTTATAAACTCCTGGTTTTCTTAAAGTCATTAAGAACTCATTTATTTGTCGACCTGCCTCCTCTTGGCTAACAGGTTTTATCATATTAGCTTCATATAGTGTATAAGCATCCTTTAACCATACCTGTGGTAAATCTTGACCATCTGGACTCCATTTAGTCCAAAAGATATTTGATAGAATATCCTTATCTCTTGATAAAAGTGATTTTAAACTTAATGGATTAAGAACTATATCAGAATCTATAAAAAATACATAATCATAATCATTTTCTAATGCATGATTTATAATTCCATTTTTAAATCTAGTAACTTTTTCAACTAAATCTTCATTCCATCTGTGAGTGTAATCATCACAAACATACTCTTTATCAATATCTTTTCCAATATTTACATCTAAAAGAGTAACATTATCTCTTTCAATACTAAAATCCTTTAATAATTCACTTGAACTCTCTTCTTTATTGTCATCTACAAAGCAATATCCAATAACAAGTTCTTCAGTATCAAGTTCTCTAAGTGATTGCAAAAATTCTTTAAGAATATCTTTTTCTTGACAGACAGGACTTCCAATTAATATTTTTTTCCCTTTAAACTTTTCCCATTCTATATTTGGCATAAGCTTCCCCCTTATAAATAATTTTCATATATTGTTATATCTATGTCTTTTACATCATAATCATCTATATTTTTTTGGATTTTTGTTT
Source organism: Clostridium sp. (assembly GCF_051650885.1). Classification (GTDB taxonomy): domain Bacteria; phylum Bacillota; class Clostridia; order Clostridiales; family Clostridiaceae; genus Clostridium. Next base: position 15,986 of record NZ_JBOFRG010000071.1, on the reverse strand, counting down.
TTAAAATATTTCTAAGAATCAATCTTTCCTCAACTCTCATTTCATTTGTTTTAATATCTAGAATTTCAACCATAAATGCACATTTATCTTTTTCAGTTTCTAAAATATCTGCTAAAACTGATTGTTGCCCATATGGAAGTATCTCATCTTCTCTAAGTGTTAATATCCATTTTGTTTTTAAATGCTTTGATATAAGCTTTTCTAAACTCTCTTTTTTACATTCAACTATTTTTGCACCCATTTGTAAGCTTTCTTTAACAGTCTCATTTCCAGAGTTTAAATCAAATACAATAACTTCATCACATAGTTCATTTATATTTTTAACTACGCTGCCTATATTTCCTTCAGCTTTTTCAACTACAACAGCACATCCTATTAAAAAGTTTGATTTATTAATCATTCCTCCATCTAGTTGTGTTGCAATAGAATTTATATCATACATTTTGTCGTAATTATTATTTGGATATTCATAGCTTGCATTTTGGCTTATAGCATATTTTTCAATATATCGTCTTCCTTTGCTATGCTTTCCACATTCAATACAAGCTAAAGTTCCTAAGAAATACATATCTTTAAAATCTGGCAAAAACTTTTTGTAAGTTTCTAATGTTTTTATCACATCATTAAATCTTTTAAGTGATGAATAAGATTTCATAATATTTAAAATTAAGTATGGAAAATAAATATATCTATTTCTAACATAATCTGTTACTTTAATTGCTTTAAAATATATTTCAAGTGCTTTTTCATAGTCATCAATTCTTGCATATTCATTTCCTAATGAATAATAATAATAACCATCTTTTTTGTCTTCAGGATAAGCTAGTAGAATTTCTAAATTTCTTTTACTTTTTGCATCTGAATCAACAATATCAGGGTCATATCCATAATGGAATATTCTAACTTGTGTTGGAATTATTGCTTCAAGTCCAGCTTTATCTTCAATGGAATTTATAATCTGCTCATGCAGTTTTCCAACAAATCTATATTCAGGTCTATTTTTGAAAGCTCTTAAAACAATAGCACTTCCAATATCTTGTCCTTTTATGAAATTAACCATTCTTAAGAAATAAGCTTCAGCTTTTTTCTCTGTTTTTATCATATTAATTAATTGAATTAAATCATCTCTTGGCATTTCTTCATCTGCATCTAAGAAAAGAATCCAATCACCTGTTGCATTATCGATTGAAAGATTTCTAGCTGCTGAAAAATCATTACACCAAACGAAATCAACTACTTTAGCACCATACTCTAATGCAATTTCTTTTGTTCTATCTGTAGAACCAGTATCCACAACAACAATCTCTTGAACTAAGTCCTTAACACTCCTAAGACATCTTGGAAGGTTTTTTTCTTCATTTTTTACAATAAGACATACGCTTAAATTCATAACTTTCCTCCATTTTAAAATTCCTCTATATCTACTTATATGCATCATCATTCTATAAGTTATTAAAAATTTGATATAAACATATTAATAAAACTAAAAACATATGATTTTATTAGACATATTAAATAGGAGGGAAATATGATAAACCTTGTAGGAATTAATAAAATCCACCCTTTAAATACAGAGCTTTCAAAGAAAATCAATTTTTCATTAAATGTTAATCTTGAAGAAACAGAAGCTTCTATTGCAAAGCTTACATCTGTCATGTGCACAGCCTCAAGTATAGAGCTTGAAAAATCATCAACTGGGATTTTAATAAGCACAACATATACTATAAAAGTTTTATATACTAGTTTAGAAAGTGAATCAGTTCATGTATGGAAAACTACCTATACTCATTTAACTGAAATAGAAAGTTTTGAAAAAATAGGTTGGGACTCTTTAAATGTTTTAATAAAAAGAAAAAAACTCTATCCTAAAGCAGAAATATATGAAATTTTTTCAAAAAAGCTTACAAATAAAAGCTTTTATTTAACTATATATGCACTTTTAAGGATAGATTATGCAAAGCCTTTAAGTCTTTGTTTAAATATTATGATAGATAAAAGTACTTCTAATCTTTTCTTAACAGATGAAAATTTTAAAGATTTAGAACAAATAACCTTTCAGCCATTAGGTCTTATTAAAAGCCCTATTTTTGATACCACTCTCCCAGTGCTATATTTTTTCAGAAAAAATGGAGATTCATATTTTTTAGAAAATTATAATTTAAAGACAAAATCATTTAACATAATTTCAGAAGATTTTCTTTCTATTTTTGAATTTAAGGTACTAGAATCCTTTATTTTAATTTATGGAGAAACTGCCTTTGCAAAAGGAATTTTCAAAATAAATAAAAATGATTTTGAAATAGAAATTCTACATCAATCAATTAACATAACTAAATTTTCATATACTAATAATGTACTATACACATTAGAAGAAACTGATAATTCTATTTTTTTAAATTCTATTTCAAATGAAATTTTTTCTAAAAATCATTCATTGAAATTAGATTGTTTAGATGGAATATTTATAGAAAATTTTTTGATTTTTTTAGATAAAGATAAAAATTTAAATCTTTTGAATTTAGAGAATAATACTTCAATGCAAATTTTAAAGAATTCTAATATAAAGACTTTATCAACAGTATTGATAAACTACCCTAATATCTATGTACATTTCAATATTACTGAAGTGGAGGCTGGTATTTTATCTTATAATATAAAGGAAAAATCTTTAAAATATTTATTAAATAAAAAAGCAAATATTAAATCTATTTCTTTTAATAAAGAAAAAACAAAATTATACTTCTCATTAAAAACTCATTCTAATACTGAAATTTACACACTCGAAGAAAACAAAATTACAAAGCTTATAAAACTATCAGCAGAAGATATTTTTATATCTTAAAAAAAGGGCCTTAATAGATAGCCCTTTTTTAATATTTTATAATGGAATTTAATGTAGTGATTCCATCACTTAAATTTTTATAAGAATGTTCTTTATCTGCTTCAAATTTTAATGAGTCAAATTTATTTAATTTAAATTCTTGCTCTTCAATGGTTATTAAAACCTCTCCTTCCATTACAGTAACAATTTCTACACTTCCTTTATTATGTTTTTCAGTAAGAGTAGTTTTATTGTTAGGAGCTAGATAAATTCTGAATGTTTCTAAAAATTGAGCTTTTTCTTCTTTAAAAACAAAATCAATTTTAAAAGATTTGTCATTACTCTCTAAAATATTTTCAGATGTTGCCTTAGAGAAAGATATTTCTTCTTCATAATTTGTTAGCTCCGCTAATGTTGTATTTAATTCAGTACATAATTTCCAGATTATATTTATTGTCGGATTAGCTTCACCACGCTCTATTTTTGAAAGGGTAAGTCTACTAATACCAGTATTATTAGCAAGTTGTTCTATTGTGAGGTTCTTAGCACAACGAATTTTATTTATAGATTCTCCAATTTTAGATATAAATCTTTTAGATGTTAATTCATTTATATTCATTAAGTATCACCACCTTATAGTTATATAATAAATTATATAACTACTTTACAAAAAAGTATAATATATTATGCTTTTCAAATAAATTATTATATTATACTTTACATTTGAATTAAAAAGGTATATTATAATATACATGAAAAGGAGGTTTTATTATGAGCGCAATATTTATTGGAATTATATCATCAATGTTTTTTTCAGCAACTTTTGTTATAACTAAGCTTATGGGAACAGGAGGAATAAGTTGGGAATGGACATCTTCACTAAGATTTATATTAGCATTACCATTTTTATTTTTAATTGTTGCTTTTAGAGGAGAGCTTAAATTATTATTTAAATCTATACATAAGAATTTTTTTAAGTGGATGCTATGGGGAAATTTATCAGGAATAATATTTTATTTCTTATTAACTATATCATCTGACTTCGCACCTTCATGGTTAGTAGCTAGCAGTTGGCAAATAACTATAGTAGCAGGATTACTTTTATCACCTTTATTTTTTATTCCTACAGTAATTAATGGTAAAACTACTTTGGTGAAAGGAAAAATTCCATTAAAAAGATTAGGAGTATCATTATTTATATTGATAGGTGTTGTTATAATGCAATTAAATGAACTTAATACAATATCATTAGTACATATTTTAAAAGGATTTATACCAGTTGCTATAGCAGCTTTTCTATATCCATTAGGAAACAGAAAGCTTATGGAGGTATGTGGAGATGAAATTAATAGTTTTCAACGTTCACTAGGAGTTGCAATAGTAAGTATGCCACTTGCAATAGTATTTGCAATTATTGGTGGTAGTAAATCAACTTTATCTAGTATGGATTTTGTTCAAGCTTTACTATTAGCCTTATTTTCTGGAGTTATTGCAACTGTTACTTTCTTTTTTGCAACTACAAAAGCAAAACACGATTTATCTCTTTTAGCGGCAGTTGAATCAACTCAAGCTGGAATGGTTGTTTTTACTATAATAGGATCAATTATATTTTTAAATGGAAGCTTCCCAACAGGATTTTCTTTATTAGGGATAATTATTATAATTTTAGGTATGATTATAAATTCCTTTATAAAATAAACTAAAAAAGGATGTCTCTGAAGAAGTTTTAAAACTTTTTCAAAGACATCCTTTTTAAAATACTTTTTACCACTTAGATCCTTTAATATGCTTCTCTATTTCAGCTTTAGATCTCTGTTTAATTATCCATGCTTCATTCTTAGCTTTTTCAAATGTATTTAGACAACCTGGATCTAAATTATCTCTTATTCCAGCCTCACTAAGCTCAATAATTTCAGTTGCTAATGCAATAACAGTTGCATGAATGTCATTAGTTTTATCAGCACGATAAATTTTATCTGAAGTTTCTTTATCTAATTCTTCAAATTTTTCAGGACCTACTCCACATTTAGGACAAACACTTGGTGCAGTCTCACCTTCAAAAACAAATCCGCATACAGAACATTTAAATAATTTTTTCATAAACTTTTCCTCCTTTATTAAAAACTAGTAGCTTTAAATTTCTCAAAATTATTTTTATATAAAATTATTTTGAGAAATTTTAGAATTTTATCCTAAATTAGCTTCTAATTTTATTATAGCACTTTCTTTACATATACTTTTTAAATTTCCTGTAAATACTAAAAAATCAGGTAGACTTTACTCTACCTGATAAATTATTTATTTAATTAAATCCCAAATGGAATTCCTAATGTAAAGAATGCTACTAAAAGTATTGTCCAACAGATTAAGAATCCAACTGAGTAAGGCATCATTAATCTAATCATATCCCCTAGAGTATAGTCTGGCTTGTACTTTCTCATAAATACTAAGATAATACCTGCATAAGACATTAATGGCGATATTACATTTGTTGATGAATCTGCAAGTCTGTAAGCAGCTGCAACAACTTCTGGTGTTAAGTCTGGGTTAACACTAAATAACATTGGTATAAATATTGGTCCAAGTAACATCCATTTTGAAGTTAATCCTCCAACAAAAAGGTTAATTAAAGCAGTTACTAATATAAATCCTATTAATAATAATACTGGATATTGGCTTAATCCTAAGCTTTGTAAGAATGAAGCTCCAAGGTATGTTATATAAGTTCCAATATTTGAGTAACTAAGTAATGCTAAGAAGTTATACGAGAAGAAAGTAAGTACAAGTACATATCCCATTCCACCCATTTGCTTACTCATAGCTTTAACTACGTCCATAGCTGTGTTAAATTTACCAACCTTTCTACCAAAGAATAATCCTGGTACAAAGAATGCAAATGTTATAAATAATATTATGTTGTCCATTATTGGATTAATAGTTTTTCCTGTTTCTGCATCCACAAAGTTTGCAAGTGGTCCCATTTTTAATAATCCAATAATTGCAAGTGCTAATATAAGTCCAAATAAAGCATTTTTAAGAGCCTTATTTTCTTCAGGCTTTACAGCGAAGTTTGCTGCATCAAAATCTTCTGGTACTACATAATCTTCTTTTTCAAGTCTTGGCTTTATAAATTTAGCAGTTATAAAATATCCAACTACTGAAAGCATTGCAGTTGACGCTAATATAAATATATAATCCATTGTTGCTGGATTTAAAGCTTGTCCTGCTTGCGAAAGGAATGGTACCCCTTGTCCTTCAGCAAATATTTTAGCATTATTTCCAACGATTACATCAATTGGTGTTCCGGGAATAAGGTTTGCACTAAATCCTGCTGAAACCCCTGCAAAAGCAGCTGCCATACCAATAAGTGGATTCTTTTTAAGTCCTACATAAAGCATACCTGCAAGTGGAATTAAAATTATGTATCCTGCATCTGTTGCAATACTACTCATAATACCTAAGAAAACAAGAACTACTGGTAAAAACTTATCTGAAACTTTAAGTCCAACTTTTTTAATTATAGTACTTAAAAGTCCTGACTCTTCAGCAAGTCCAACTCCAAGCATTACTATAAGAATAGTTGCTAAAACTCCACCACCGTATCCAAGCCAGTTAGTAAGCAATGCGTTATTAAATATCCATCTAAAGTTTTCAGGGTCTAACATATTTTTAACTTGGTGAACTATATTTCCACCATCAGCCCCTAATGTTTCGAACTTCATTCCACCCATGAATAAAGTCAATGTAAATACTAATGCGTATAATCCCATAAAGATTATTACTGGATCGGGTATCTTTTTCCCAAATTTCTCAATGAAAGATTCTTTTTTAATTACTTTTTCTTCTTTTTTTAATTTTGTACTCATAAATTTACCCCCTTCGTAATTATGTGAACTTTTTTTTAATTCTTTGTTAATGTTGTACTTATTATAGCACCTTTCAACAAATTAAAAACATAAAATATAAAATTATATGTTTTTTGCCTTATTTATTATTTCTTTATCAAAATAAAGTTATTTTTTTAATATATTTCTAAAATATTACCCATTTTTTTAATGTTTTATCACAACAAACCCTCCAGCAAATCTGTTTCTGAAAAACATTCTTGTATTTTTGTTTTCTATGGATAAACATTCTACCTTTTTCACTCTAAAAAACTCTTAATTTATAAATTTACTTTTGATATTATTTCCAAAATAAAAATGCCACTAAGAAATTAATTTCTTAGTGGCATTTTCTTTAAGTGAAAATTCTTATTGAGTAAGTTTGTCGTTTTATATTAAATAAAATTCATTTTGGGCTAGAATCTTATTTTATAATTAGTTTTGTTTCCAACTTTCTTTTCTGCATCCATATATTATTAATGGTAATACAAACATAACTACTGAAGCAATGATTTGGAATGCTATATAGAAGCTAGCTCCAATTCCAGCAGGTGGTATTAAACTAGCAATTATTGTTAAAATAATACCGATGAATGCTAAGATTGAAACGAACCATACAGTTCCTGTTCCACCTAATCTGAAAGGTCTTTCAAGATCTGGTTTGCTGTATCTTAATTTAATTATTGCAATTATCATTAAGATGTATGCTAAACAGTAAATTATAGTTGTTGTTATAGTAATCATTAAGAATGCTGTATTTACGTTTGGTACTACAACATATACGAAACCGATTAATGATATAACTACTGCTTGAATTAATACGAAAGTAACAGGAATTCCTTTTGAATTTCTTTTTCTGAATACTTTTGGTAATAATCCGTCATCTGCAACCTTAACCATAGCTTTTGATGGTCCAAGAACCCAAGCTGATAATTGTGCTAAGATACCAATTGCAATTACCCATCCCATAATATTTACGAATACTGATGGGATTCCTAATGCTTTACAGTATATAGCAAATGGTTGTAAAATGTTTGAAAGTTCCATAGTTCCATTAGGAACAGCATTAGCCATTGTTAATCCAGCTATAAGGTTTACTATAATAATGATTATTAATGTAGCAATTACAGCTATTGGATAGTTTTTCTTAGGGTTATCGATGTTATTAGCGTGAACTGATGAAATCTCAATTCCAGCGAAGATAAATACGATTCCTGAGAATAATGTTAATGATGTACTGTTATGGAAATCAGGCATAAGTTTATGCGCAGAGAATCCTCCTGCTAAATATCCATGTGGATTTATTCCATATTTTGCAAGATATATTAATCCGAAGATTATTAAAAGCGCAAATGGAATATAAACCCCAATTATTGCTCCCCAGTTACCAACAACCTTAACCATGTCAAATTTCATGTTAAGTAATGTTACTAACCAATATCCAACAACGATACATATGAATATAAACATGTTGTTTTGAGCAAGTGCTGTGCTACCAACTCCATATCCTATCATAACTCCAATTGTTGAAGCTATCATAACCATTCCGAAGAACATTTGAACCCATATAAGCCATGCTGTTACAAATCCAAATCTCTCACCTAAAGCTTCAGAAACCCAAACTTGAGGACCTCCTTCTTTAGGATATGCAGTTGCAAGCTCTGCTGCGATTAATGCTATTGGGATAGCAAATAATATTACGGCTGCGATAAGGTAAGATATTTGTGTCCATCCTGTTGCTGCTAGCGAAGGAACACTTCTTACTGTACCGAAGAAAGCCATTGTAATACCAACTAATTGTACTAGACTTAGTTTTTTGTTCATAATAACGACATCCTTTCTCACTCATATTAAATTTTTAATTTAAAGAATCACACCTCGGAAATTCTTTATGTTCTTATTATAGGGAGTCTAAATATTTTTATCTAATCCACTAATCTGAGTCTTTCATAAAATAGATACCTTTACATAATTTATATTTTAAAATCAGTCCCATTAAAAAGAGATATTGTCAATATTATCCCTTTTTTATTATTAAAGTAGTATTAAAAGTTAGGTTTTATAAACATTTATTTAAAATTATGTACTTTTTGTAAACTCGATACTGTTTTTTAATTAATTTATATCCATAAAATCTTAATTTCAAATTTAATATTATTATGATATAATAATTAGATATTTTTAAAGAATTGGAGATTTTTTTATGACAATAGGAACTAGTAAAAATGATGAAATTTTATATCTTAATAAAACTTTAAATAGAATTAACACTCTATTAAAAGAAGCAGGTGATTCTGAAGAAGCACAAGGAAATGATATAAAGTCGGATAGACGTCTTTTATGGGACAGTATAAAGGAACTTGATGAAATTGAGGTTCAACACTTTAATCAAAGTTTAGCAATGCAAGAAAAAATTTATGTTAAAAATAGAGAAAAAATTAAAATATTAAGAAACCAACTTAATGCACCATATTTTTCTAGAATTGATTTTAAAGAAGAAGGTGAAAAGCCTGAGAGCATTTATATTGGTGTATCAAGTGTAATGGAAGATGATTTTGACTTTTTAGTTTTAGACTGGCGTTCACCTATCTCAAATATGTTTTATGACTTTGAAATGGGACCAGCCTTTTATACAACACCAAATGGTGAAATTCATGGTGAAATAACTTTAAATAGACAATACAACATAAAAAATGGTGAAATTAAATTTATTCATGAAAACAATTCATCTATTCATGATGAAGCACTTTTAAGTGTTTTAGGTGGAAATACTTCTGATAAAATGAAAAATATAGTTTCATCTATCCAAAAAAAGCAAAATGAAATTATAAGAAATGACAAAACAAAGGTTCTTTTAATACAAGGAGTCGCAGGTTCAGGAAAAACTTCTATTGCAATGCATAGAGCAGCCTTCCTTCTATATAAATATAGAAAAACATTAAGAGCTGATGATATTTTAATCTTCTCTCCTAATGATGTATTTAGTGAATATATAAGTGAAGTACTTCCAGGGCTTGGAGAAAGTAATATTTCTGAAACTACTCTTGAAGATTTTTACACTTCATTTCTTCCAAGAATCTATAATTATGAAAAGAAAAATGATTACTTAGAATATATCTATTCTAATGAAGGAAAAGATAAAGAAGCTCGTAATTTATCTATGAAATTTAAAAATAGCTTAGAATTTTCAAATATATTAGAAAGCTTCTGTAATAATTTAGATACAATACTTCCTAAATTTAAGGATATAGTTTTTGACAATAAAACTATTGTTACTAGAAAAAAAGTAGCTGAAGTATTCCAAGTTAAATTTAAAAATGTTCCTTTTATGGATAGAATTGATTCTCTTAAAGGAAACCTTTTTGCACAAGTTGAAACAAAGTATTTTGTTCAAGCTAAAAATAAAAATGCTTCTGATTTTGGATATAATCCATTTGATCATGGAGATAACATACAAAGCTATTTAAAAGAAGAAGTTTCAAAGATGGTTGATTCTATGTTTGAAAGCTTAAACCCTGTTGAAATATATAAGATGCTTTGGCTTAAATTAAATAAAGAAAGAAAAGATATAGATAATATTATAGATATTACTTTAAAATCTATAGAAGAATCTACTATATTATATGAAGATATTATTCCTATCCTTTATATAAGAATGCATATGGATGGGTTTAAAAACTACAATAGAATAAAGCATCTAATAATAGATGAATGTCAAGATTATAGCCCATTATTCTATAAGATGGTAAATAAAATCTTTAAAGGTGCATCCTTCACAATTTTAGGTGATGTAAATCAAAAGATTTCAAAAGATACTAACATAGATAAAAAAGAAGATATTGAACTTATCTTTGGCGAAGAAAATACTGAAATAGTTTCTCTTACAAAAAGTTACCGTTCAACTTTTGATATAACTGAATTCTCTAAAAACATTTTAGAATTTGGTGAACCTGTTGAAGGAGTAGAAAGACGTGGACTTCCACCACAGGTTTTAGAAAATGTAGATGTGAACTCTACTGTTTTAAGTCTTATAGATGATATTCATAAAGAAGATTTAGAATCTATTGCTATAATTACAAAAACATCAAGCCATGCTAAAGAGCTTTATGAAGAGTTAAAAGACAAAATTAAAGATTTAAATCTTATAATAGATGATAACTCTCATTACTCAAAAGGAATTACTATTATTCCTTCATATATAGCAAAAGGGCTAGAATTTGACTCTGTTATAGTTCCAGATATGGAAAGCTACACAAAAGATAGTGAAAGAAACCTTCTATATACAGTATGTACAAGAGCACTTCATTCACTTTATCTTTTATCAAAAGGAAAAAAATCAAATCTTTTATAAAATTAAATCTCCAAGCAGAAAGTTTTCTCTGCTTGGAGATTTTTTATTTCTTTATTTCCATTTTTCTCATTAATAAAACTGCAAATCCTGAAAGAACTGCCGAAATAACTAAAAAGCTTATAAGAGTTCTTCCTAAGTGAAATGGCTGAAATCCTAATAAAAATGCCACTTTTGTAAGTATCCATGTAGCTACATCTGGATTTGAAAATATAAGAAAATTGAACATCATAATTAATACAAATGGTGACACACCTAAAACAATCTTCATTATTTTATTTGCCTTGTAGAAAATCATAGCTAAGACCACACCTATTAAATAAGCAACAATTGATAGCATAAACTGAAAACCAAAAGTTTCTAAAATTCTAATAAGCCCCGATGAACTACTTATAATCCCATAAGATTGTTCATAAAGTGAAGTGCTAGTCATAAACATATTACTAATTTTATTTACTATAATATCTATAATCGTAGTAATAAACGCTATTGGTAGTATTGAAATTATTAGCCCCTTTATAAATGATAGCTTTGATATTCCACTTCCTTGTGTAAAATAATAATAAGTTTTAAAGCAACCTATTCCACACCCAAATAAATAAATGCTTGTTATAAACTCGCTTCCTGACATTCCTCCTATTTCTGAGAATATAATTCCTGATATAAACATCAATGAGAATTGAACTCCTAAATATATTCCATAAAATATAGGTAGTGCTTTTATTATATTGTAAGCATTAAACTTTGCAACTGTCATAGTCTTCATAATTAAACCTCTCCTTTTTCTGTAAGATAAATAAATAATTTTTGTAATTCTACCTTTGAAAAAGCTAAATCTAACTCTTTAGCCGAAAGTTTATCTTCTTGTTTAATTTCACCTACAATAGTTGCCGCCTTAAATACTGAAAACTCTTCAACATTTACTATATTTTTATTTTCAATATATGTTTCTACTTTTTCTGCTGTTCCAGAAACAGTATATGCAGAAGTTAAAAGTTCATCTACTTCTTCACTCTTTATAACTTCACCATCTTTTAAAATAATAACCTTTTCTAAAATATTTGAAACTTCTTCTATTATATGTGTTGAAATAATTATAGTCTTAGGCTTTTCTAAATAGCTTCTCATAAGCTCCTTATAGAAAAACTCTCTATGACTTGCATCAAGTCCTATAACAGGCTCATCAAAGATTAATATATCTGCATTTGATGAAAGTGTAATTATTATCTTTAAAATTGAACTATACCCTGTTGATAGTGTCTTAATTTTCTTAGTTATATCAAGGTTAAACTTTTTAGCTAATTCTAATGCATAATCCATATTAAAATTTGGATAAAACTCCTTAGTCCATTTTAAAACTTCCTTTATTTTGAAATCATTTGGATAAAGATTTTGCTCAACCATACAATAGATTTTCTCTAAAACTTTATCATTTTCATGAATATCTTCACCATCAATAATTACTTTTCCAGAATCTCTATTTATTCTATCTGTAATTAAATTTATAAGTGTAGTTTTACCTGTTCCATTTCTTCCAAGTAAGCCATAAATCTTATTTTCTTCAATTTCCAAGCTTAAATCCTTAAAAATTACTTTATTACCATACCTTTTATTTAAATTCTCAATCCTTATTGTGCCCATAACTTACCTCTCTTTTTTTATCATATTTATAATCTCATCCTCTGAAATATTAAGTCTTTTAGCTTCCTCAATAATTGGAAGTATAAACCCTTTTAAAAATTGTTCTCTTCTTTGCTCCATTAAAATTTGAGAGCTCCCCTTTTTTACAAACATACCAATACCCCTTTTTTTATAAATAATCTCTTTATTAACTAAGATATTAAATCCCTTATTCACAGTTGCAGGATTTATCTTATACATTAAAGAAATTTCTGTTGTTGACGGAATAGCCGACTCTTCTTCAAAAATACCATTTAAAATCCCATCCTCAATAGCATGGGCTATCTGAACATAAATAGGACTATCCTCATTAAAATCAATCCTCATTAAGAAAATTCACCTCCTAAAACTAATAACTTAATTAGTTAGTTACTCTTGTAACTAACTATATCACTAACTAATCAATAAAGTCAACCATAATTTGTAAAAAAATCCCCCCACCAGATACAAAATCCAGTAGGGGAATTAAATTTAATTATCTACAACTTTCACTAATTTTCCTAAAAGGATAAATCTAGCATTATCAAACTCATAACTACAAGTAGATAAAGTAAGAATCTTATCTCCATAATTTAAAGGCATATCTCTCCAGAAGTAAGCCTTTTGTTTTACTAAATCAATATAATTATTAAATTCAGTCGCATTCTTAAAGTTTGTCACAATATAAGGATAATCAGCTGCTACAACAGCATCTCCAAATATTTCATAAACATATACTTTTCCATCTCTAATAAATTCCATATACTTATTGTCATTAAAGAATTTTGTATCTTTAAAGTTACTTATACTTTCAAACATAGTTCCATTTCTCATATTATGTCCAAATATAAGCATATTTTTAGATACCTTAGAATTTATATCAGTAGCTTCATTTACATTTGTTTTATCATATATAAATGGATTTCCTTCAATGCTTTTTACATTATAAAAACTATGATGTAAATAGTATTCATTATTATTAGTTTGAACAACAGGGTAATTTACATCAGTTCCATTAACAATAAGCCAACCTTGGTAGTCATTATTTATTTTTTTAAGTTCCGTTGCTTTAGCTTCTATTTTTTCGATTTCAGCTTTTGTAAAGTAATCTAGATTTTCTGCTTTTGTTGGATCAATATCCATAACCTTTTGAACTTTCTTTGTTTGTTCATTCCCAATATGATATTCATATTGCTTGTACAGTATTTTTCCTACACAAAATATTATAATCAAAATTAGCACAATATTTATGATTCTAATAATATTTCTCTTTTTTTCTTTTTTCATATGTTCTCCTTAACCTTTGTAAATATTTTAATTATAGCATATTCAAATTCTTGATTTTAAAGTTTTAAAAATATTTAATAAAAAATGCATTTTTCATTCTTACTTATTCAACACCTTAAAAAATTTTAAAAAAGAAAGGAGGTAACCCCTCCTTCCCTTAAAATATAAGTTAAATACTAACTTTTCAGATTAGTTTTTTTCTTTTTTCTTCTTGTTTCTAAATTTACTACTATTAACATCACTATAGATATACCTAATATCATGTAAACCATAAATAAGCTACTATCTCCTGTTAATGGACTTTGTCCTTTATTAACATTATGATTTTCCTTATTTGAACTATGGTGGTTATCTTTATTTATATTATTTGATCCTGTACTTATTACAGGTATTTTTTGATCAACCACTGTTACCTTTTGCATAGTTTCTACATTCATATTATTAATAACAACATTAGTTTTATTGTTATTAATTTTATATCCATTTGGTGCTTTAATTTCTTTGATAGTATATTTTCCCCAAGCTAAGTTATCTAAGCTTGCTTTACCATCTTTATTAGTAGTTATATCTTTACTAAACCCGTTTGGTCCACTTACGTTAAATGTTGCTCCTTCTAATGGAGTTCCATTATCATTTGTCTTAGTAATTTCAAGCTTACCTAAAATTCTTTCATCTTTAACTTGAGCTACAACTACTTGACCTTGTTTACTTATTGTAAATGTTCCAACAGTTTTATTTATTAAATATCCTACTGGTGCACTTACTTCTGTGTAAGTATAAGTACCTGCTGGCAATGTAAATTCTGTTGCTGTTTTCTTACTGATGAATGATTTTTCAATCTTTTCACCAGTTAAGCTAGTTCCTTGTATAACTATTTTTGCTCCTGCAACTTCTTTTCCATTTGTTATATCAACTTTTGAAATTTTAACTGTTCCTGTAGTAGCAGTATCTTTAACTGTTACTTTTTGTACAGTTCCTACTGATACGTTACTAACAACTATCTTGTTAGTTTCTGTATTTAAGTTGTATCCAACTGGTGCCTTCGTTTCCTTAATAGTGTAGTCTCCCCAAGCTAAGTTATCTAAGCTTGCTTTACCATCTTTATTAGTAGTTATATCTTTACTAAACCCATTTGGTCCATTTACAGTAAATGTTGCTCCTTCTAGTGGAGTTCCATTATCATTTGTCTTAGTAATTTCAAGCTTACCTAAAATTTGATTATCAATAACATTAATACTTTGAATATCTTTTACATTTTCTGCACCTATAGTTACTGTTTTAACTTCTGGATTTATCCCATATCCAACTGGTGCTTTAATTTCTTGAATGCTATATTTTCCCCAAGCTAGGTTATCTAAACTTGCAACACCATTTTTATCTGTAGATATTTTTTGGTCAAATCCATTTGGTCCTGTTACTTTAAATTCAGCACCTGATAATTTCTTATTATCATTCCCTGTTTTAGTAACTTGAATTTTTCCTAATACTTGTGTATCTGTTACTGTTAAACTTTGTACTTCTGATACATTTCCAGCAGTAATGTTTACTGTATTTACTTTATCACTT
The DNA here is from genome assembly GCF_051650885.1 of Clostridium sp. Classification (GTDB taxonomy): domain Bacteria; phylum Bacillota; class Clostridia; order Clostridiales; family Clostridiaceae; genus Clostridium. The sequence goes on along the minus strand of NZ_JBOFRG010000071.1, from coordinate 421 downwards.
AAAGTATATCCTTCTGGTGCTTTAGTTTCCTTAATTGTGTAAGTTCCCCATGATAGATTTTTAGCTTCCGCCACTCCATTACTATCTGTAGTTATTACTATAGGTTCTTTACCTGGTGCAGTTATTGTAAACTGCGCTCCTGCTAATTTAGCCTTATCTTTTCCAAGCTTTGTTATTTGTATAGTACCTGTTTTAGCTCCATCTACTACATTTAAGCTTTGAACTACATTTGCATTGTTATTGTCGATAGTAATTTTATGAACTGTATTATCTAAGTTATATCCTTGTGGTGCTGCTGTTTCTTGTACAGTATATTCTCCCCAAGCTAAACCTGAAAGTTCTGCTATACCTTTATCATTAGTCGTAACCTTCACTTTTGTTCCATCTGGTTTAGTTATTGTAAATTCTGCTCCTTGTAGTG
>NZ_JBOFRG010000070.1:0-11660 GCF_051650885.1 Clostridium sp. | reverse complement strand
TCGCTTGACCTTTAGCTATATTATTTACTATGCAAATTTAGTTGTGAAAATTTAATTTGTATCTTAAAACCTAAGCTAGTAGTTTTTTATAGTTTGTCTTTTTAATATACTATTATCAACAGTATATTGAAACAGAGCCAACTAAAAAAACCATCCCACGATAAAATTTATCTCCGATAAATTTTGAGTCTCCCCGAGAAAAAGAAAAGAGCTGTCAAAAGAACAACTCTAACCTCTAACCTATTAACTCTTAACTAAAAAAACCATCTCACGATAAAATTTATCTCCGATAAATTTTGAGTCCCCCCAAAGAATCGCTTGCGATTCCCCCTAATTCTAAATTTTTAATTTTAAATTCTTAATTTCTAAGTAAAATCATGATCCACCGTAATTATACAGTTATATTCCGGATGTAATTCCTTTATAGCATGTGTTATATCTGTTTTTAATGCTTGTTCGTTCATTATTTTCTTTAAGTTTTTTGAGTCTACGACTACATCAAAGATTAAGTTTTTAATATCTCCATCGCCAACTATTCTAAAGTCGTGCATTGATTTTATTAGTGGATTGTATTTTATTATCTTTTCTACTTCATCGTGTGCAGCTTTGATTTCATCATCGAAGACACATATTGGGTCCATATGAATTACTAGATATAGTTGAAGCTTATGGGATATTTCACGTTCAGCATTGTCTATTACAGTATGAATTTCCATTATATTTATGTCTGCTGGAATTTCTGCATGTACTGATGCCATACAACGTCCTGGTCCATAGTTGTGGATGATTAAATCATGTATTCCAGTTATGTGTGGATATGAAAGTAAAAGTTCTTCTAATTCTTTTACAAGTTCAGGGTCAGGTGCTTCTCCAAGTAATGGATTTAAAGTATCTTTAATTAAAGAATATCCTGAGTAAACTATAATTAAGGCAACTACTACTCCAACGTACCCATCAATAGGGAAGTCAGTGAATTTAGATGCTAAAAATGAAATTGCAACACAAGTTGATGCAAAAACATCTCCTAATGAGTCAACAGCAGCAGCTTTTAATGCATTTGAGTTTATTTTATTTCCAATGAATTTGTTAAAGCTTGCAAGCCATACTTTTAAGAATATAGAAATTATTAAAAGTATAAATGGGATAAGATCGAATGTAACATGGCTTGGATTTAAAATTCTTTCAATAGAAGTTTTAACAAATTCAAGTCCTACTAAGATTACTAAGAATGAAACTACTAAAGCTGATATATATTCAATTCTTCCATGTCCGAAGGGATGTTCCTTATCAGCAGGCTTATTAGCCATTTTGAATCCAACTATAGTTATTATTGATGAACCTGCATCAGATAGGTTGTTTACTCCATCTGCTGTAATAGCTACACTTCCAGTTATTAATCCAACTGAAACTTTTATAGCGGTTAAAATAAGGTTCACTATAATTCCAATAACTCCTCCTAAAGTACCAAAGGAATCACGTACTTTTTTATCTTTAACGTTCTCTTTATCTTTAATAAAGGTATTTACTAAAAGTTTTGATATCATAAATTATTCTCCTATAAATTCTAATATTATTATTCTAACTTAAAAAAAATTATTATTCAATATATTAATTAATAATAATTATCCTATAATAATAATTAATAACTATTGAAAATAATTATTAATACAGATAAGAAAATTTTAAGCTTAAAAGTAGTATATGTAAGTTTCTATTTAGTGATTCTGTTTTAAAAAATAATCATTGGTTATAAATTTATGGTAAAATAGTTTTATAGAACAAGAGATTAGGAGTGATAGAGATGGAAAAAAAATTAGCAAGAGAATTAATGGAATTTATTGATAATGGAAAGACTGCTTTCCATGCAACTAAAGAAGTTCAAAAAATGTTAGATAAAGAAGGATTTGTAGAACTTTTTGAAAAGGATGCTTGGCATCTTTCTGAAGGTGGAAAGTATTATATGAAAAAAAATGATTCAGCAATAATTTCTTTTATTGTTGGTAATGGAAATATTGTTGAAGATGGATTTAGACTTATAGGAGCTCACACTGATGCACCAGGTTTTAAAATTAAGCCAAATGCAGATATGGTAAGTGAAGGAAGTTATGTTAAGTTAAATACTGAAGGATATGGCGGAGCTATTCTTAGCACTTGGTTTGATAGACCACTTAGCATTGCAGGAAGAGTTACTTTAAAAGGAGAAAATCCTTTAAAGCCTGTAGTTAGATTAGTTGATGTTAATAAACCAGTATTAATAATTCCTAATTTAGCAATACACATGAATAGAACTATAAATGAAGGATATGCTATAAACAAGCAAAAAGATACATTACCTTTAGTTGGATTTGTAAATGAAAAGCTTGAAAAAGAAGGATACTTAATGTCTATTCTTTGTGAAAGCTTAGGAGTTAAAAAAGAAGAAATCTTAGACTTTGACCTTTTCTTATATGAGTTTACAAAAGGATGTTTAGTTGGAATAGATGAAGAGTTTATTTCAATTGGTGGACTTGATGATAAATGGATGGTATATGCAGGAGTTCGTGCATTATTAGACAGTGAAGAAATAAATAGTACAAAGGTTATGATTGCAGTAGATAATGAAGAAATTGGAAGCCTTACTGCTCAAGGAGCTAATTCAAGTCTTATAAGAAGATTACTTGAGAGAATAATGATAGGTCTTGGTAAAAATACTGAAGAATTCTTTAGAGCACTTGGAAATTCAGTAATGATTTCAGCAGACCTTGCACATGCAGTACACCCTAATTTAGGAGAAAAGCATGACCCAACAAACAGACCAGTTTTAGGTGGAGGACCAGTACTTAAAATAGCAGCATCAGGAAGTTATTCAACAGATGCATATTCAGGTGCAATATTTAAATCAATATGTGATAAAGCAAATGTACCAATGCAAAAATTTGTTAATAGATCAGATGTTAGAGGTGGAACTACAATAGGACCAATATCAGCTGCAGACCTTTGTATTCCAGTAGTTGATATGGGAGCGCCACTTATAGGAATGCACTCAGTAAGAGAGCTTGCCTCAGTTAAAGATAATTATTATACAATTAAAGCATTCACTGAATTCTTTAATAATTAATGGTGATAATTAATAATTTGAAATTAAAAATTTAGAATTAGAAGAAGTTGTCTTGGATTAGACAACTTCTTCTTTTACTATAAATTATGAGAAAATTAATAATGAGAATAAAATGTGAAGTTTGTTATATGTTTAGTTAAAGTGAAAAGCAAATGATGGATTTATGAGTAAAACTTAAGAATAACTGATAAATAGGTTAAAAGAAGGCAGAAATGTTATCATTTAAATTTAGATGGTAAAAAAATCTAAGGATGAGATATGATATTATAAGAAAGCAAATTTCAAAATATCTACAATTTAGTAGATATGAAAAGAAGTTTAAACAAGGGGGATGAAGATGGAAGATTTTAAAGACATGATTATGAAAAAGTCGTTAGTAGAAAAAATGTATTTAGTAGGTTTTGTAATTGCAATAATTTCATTATTTTTTACATGGGTGGACGCTATTGGTATCGTTAAGGCTGGTGGTTTTCAACAGGGAGGATATTTATTTTTAATTTTAATGTTATATCCAATTATAACTATGTTCATGGGAAAAGCGAGACATTATATATTAGGAATTGTTTTAGCAGGGATAAATTTATTAGGAATTATTATGTTTATTAACTCAAAAAGTGTAGATTGGTTTGGAGATAGCATAAATATGGCATCTACAGGGATGTATATTATGGCTGTAGCAACTATCATAATTCTTGTTGGAGCAATTATGGAATTTATGAATAACAAAAAAGCAAAAGAAACATTATAGAAATAATATAGATTATTAAAGGAGTTATCTTTCTAGGGATAGCTTCTTTTTTTGCACCTTCATGGGAAAATAAACTTTAATTAACTTAATTTGGATTGTACTTGTAATAAATTAATCGTTAGTTGGATAAACTAAGATTTAGAAATTTACCAAATTTAGAGTTAAAAGAGGGTTTATTATGGAGAGAATATCTAAAAAGAATAAAAGAAATCTTTTGTATGATTTAAATAGTGGATATAAGGATTTAAAGGAAAGTTATAAAAAAATATATAGGGCTATAAAAAAAGGTGCTTTAAAAACTTCTGTTAGTGAATGGATTTTAGATAATACATTTTTATTAGAAAGAGAATTTAAGGGGGTAGAGCTTAGTTTCCCAGAAAATTATTTTTTTAGTTTACCAATAGAAGAACAGGAAAAACTGCCAAGGGTTTATGGTATTTGCAAGAATATTATAAAGAAGGATATAGGTATAGATATTTTGAGTTTAAAGGAATATGTTTTAAGTGAAAACAAGTATTTAACTTATGGGGAGGTTGTGTCAATCCCTATTCTTTTGAAGGTATATTTGCTACTTAAAATCTGTAATGTTGGGAAGTTTGTCGGAAAGCTTTATGAAAATAATGAAGAGGAAAAGCTTTTATTAAATGAAAATATAAATGAGGATATTGAAGGTAGCATAATAGCTCTTAGAAAAATTGAAAGTATAAAGTGGTGTGATTTTTTTAAGGAAGTTTCTATGATGGAGATTCTTTTAAGAAGAGATTGTAGTGGAATTTATGAAAGTATGGAGGAAACTTCTAAGGATTATTACAGACATTCTATTGAAGAATTAAGTAGAAAATATAATTTAAGTGGAATTGAAATAGCTAAAAAGGCATTAGAACTTTCAAGAAAAAAGCTAGAAGAAGGAAGAAAGGGACATACAACACATATAGGATATTATATTGTTGATTATGGAGTATATGAACTTTTAAAGGAATTCAATATAAATAAAAGAGTAAAAACAAATTTAAATGAAAAGATTTTTATATTAGGAAATATATTAGGAACCTTAGTATTAGATTTAATTATATTATTTTTAGTAAGTATTTTTAGGACGAATAGTATAAGCATAGGTGAATATATTTTAGAATTTTTAATAGTTCTTATGCCTGCAAGTGAAATAGTAGTTTCATTAATTAATTATTTTGTACCTAAATATAAGAAGATGACTCATATTCCTAAGATAGATTTAAGAGAAGGAATTGGAGAAAAAAATAAAACAGTTGTTGTAGTTCCAACAATTATTGAAAAAAAAGAAAAAATAGATTATTTGATAGATAAGTTAAGAGTAGCTTATATAGGAAATAAAGATAAAGATGTATATTTCGTTATTTTAGGTGATTTTGTAGATAGCTTAAAAGAGGAAACTGTTTTAGAAAAAGAATTATTCCAATATGGAAAAAATGAAATTGAAAAATTAAATAAGGAATATAATGAAAAGAGATTTTTTATTTTAATTAGAGAGAAAGTTTATGATAAAAGTGAAGAAAAGTATATAGGATGGGAAAGGAAAAGAGGAAAGCTTTTAGAATTTATGAAGCTTTTAAGGGGCGAAAAAACAACATATAAATTTTTTTCAGGAGATATAGATATTTTAAAGGATTCAAAGTATTTAATAACCTTAGATACAGATACCTTTATAAAAAGAGGAATGGTAGGAAAACTTGTAGGTGCAATGAGCCATCCTTTAAATAAGCCAAGGGTTTCAATAGATAGAGTTGAAAGAGGCTATGGGATAATGCAACCTAAGGTATCTATTTCTTTAGAAAGTAAAAATAAAACACTATTTTCTAAAGTGTTTGGAGGGGATGGTGGTGTTGATGGATATGGAACTGCTTATTCAGACACGTACCAAGACCTTTTTAGTAAGGGGTCATTTACTGGAAAAGGAATAATACATATTGATACCTTCTTAAAGACTATGGAAGGAAAGATTGAAGAGGATAGTGTTCTAAGTCATGACCTTTTAGAAGGTGAAATTGCAAGGTGTGCATTAGTTACTGACTGTGAGTTTATAGAAGAATATCCAAGTACATATATAAGTAGTACTCAAAGATTACATAGATGGATAAGAGGGGATGTACAGCTTATAAAATGGATTTTTAAGAAGGATATTTCTCTTATTTCAAGGTGGAAGGTTTTTGATAATATCAGAAGAAGCCTTTTAGCACCATGGCTTTTAATATCACTTATAATTTCAATGATTGTCTTAAGAAGTGGTAAAAGTAATATAATAATTTTATTTTTATTAGTATTTTCACCGCTCTTATTTAGAGTTACAGATTTTGTTGTAACACCAAAGCAAAAAATAAATGGACGCTTTAAAACATTAGTAGAAGTAATTTTAATAGTAGCATTTATTCCGTATCAAGGTTTAATAAGTTTAGATGCAATAATAAAAAGTCTTTATAGATTATTTATAAGTAAGAAAAAATTACTAGAGTGGAAAGCATCAGATTTAGAAGATAAGGAAGAACGTATTAATATAAATTATTATGCAGGAACTATGTATTTAAGCATCTTATTTGGAATAGTAACTATATTTTTAAGTTACAGAGGTGATGAAGTTGTATCAGTTTTAGTATTTTTTATAGGTATCCTTTGGATACTAGCACCTTTTATGGCATTAGATTTAAGTAAGGAAATAGAAAATGAAGAGTATATAAGCAGAAAAGATACTGATTTTCTTCTTAATACTGCAAAGGATACATGGAAGTATTATAAGGATTTTGTAACAGAAAAAAATAATTATCTTCCACCTGATAATTATCAAGAAGAGCCATTTAAAGGTGAAGCAAAAAGAACATCTCCTACAAATATAGGACTTTCTTTAATGAGTAATATTGTAGCAATGGATTTGAAATTTATAAAGGAAGAAGAAGGAATAGAAAGATGTTTAAATACTTTAAAATCAATGGATACTTTAGAAAGATGGCATGGACACTTTTTAAATTGGTATAACGTAGAGACAAAGGAAAGCTTAAGAGAAAGATATGTTTCAACTGTTGATAGCGGAAATCTTTTATCTTACTTAATGATATGCAGAGAAACTTTTAAAAATAAAAATGAAGAGTTAGAAAAGCTTTTAGATAAGTTTATAAATGAAATGGATTTTAAAAAGTTATTTAATAAGGAGAAAGAACTTTTTTACGTTGGGTACAATATTGATAAAGAAAGTTTTGGGGAATCTTATTATGACCTTTTAGCATCAGAGGCAAGAGTGGCATCCTTTTTAGCTATTGCTAGAAATGAGGTAGATGAAAGTCATTGGTTTAAATTAAAAAGAGGCTTTAGATATGTAGGATTTAATAAAACACTTATTTCATGGAGTGGAACAATGTTTGAATATCTTATGCCAAGTTTAATAATGAAAAATCTTAATGGAAGTATGTTTTTTGAAACTTATGAAGGGGTGTTAGATAGTCAAATTAGTTATGGAAGACGAAAAAAAATTCCTTTTGGAATGTCTGAAGGAGCATATTATAAGTTTGATTTAGAAAAAAACTATCAATATAAGGCTTTTGGTGTAAAGAAGCTTAGAATGAAAAGAGAAAAAAATGAAGAGATTGTAGTAACTCCATATGCATCTATATTAACTCTTCAAATAAATAAAGAGAAAAGTATCCATAACTTAAAAAGACTTAAAGAAATTGGAGCTTATGGTGAATATGGTTTTATAGAAAGTATAGATTATACAACTAATAGAATAAATAAGCTTTTAGAGGAAGAAGTAGTAAGTGAAGATTTAAAAAGAGAAAAAAGAAAAGGTCTTTTAGTAAAAACATATATGGTACACCATTTAGGAATGTCTTTAATGGCATTAGATAATGCATTAGAAGAAAATATAATGATAAAAAGATTTCATAATATACCAGAAGTAAAGGCTACAGAAATATTATTAAAAGAAAAGTCAGAAAATCTAAATAGATTAGAAAAAGAAAGCTTTATAGTAGAGGACATAGAAGTAGAAGAAAGTATATTTGAAGAAAGAATTTTAAATGAACTTGAAGCTAGTGATAAGGAAGTAAATATTTTATCAAATGGAAAATATACTTTAATGATAAATAGTCTTGGTGGAGGCTTTTCAAGATATGAAGATAATATGCTTTATAGATGGGGTGGAGACTTTTTAGAAGAAGAGGGTGGTGTATTATTTTATATAAATGATGGTGAAAAAGTTCAGAGTCCAACCTTCTATCCTTTTGAAAACTTTGGAGAAAACTATAAGGTTAAATTTTCAGAAGAAAAAGCTGAAATATATAAAATTGAAAATGAAATTGAAACAAGGGTAAGAAGCTTAGTATCTCCAGAGGATGATTTAGAAGTAAGAAGTCTTACTATAAAAAATTTTAGAAAAGATAAAGTAGTTTTAGATGTAACAGCATATTTAGAACCAGTTATAAATAGCCTAGCTTCAGATTTAGCACATATGACTTTTTCAAATCTTTTTATAGAAACTGAAGTTTTAAAAGGTGAAAATATAATAATAGGTAAAAGAAGAAAAAGAAAAAAAGAAGAAGAAGAGAAATATATTTTTGTAGGATTTTTCTTAGAAAGAACTGAAGAGAATAGTATGGAATATATAAATTCAAGAGAAAGGTTTATAGGAAGGAATGGAAGTCTTAAAAATCCTAAGGGAATAAATAAAGTATTTAAGGTGGATTCAAATGAGCCTTTAGACCCGTGTATAGGAATAAAAAGAGAAGTTACCTTAGAAAAAGGAGAGGAAAAAGCTTTAAGATTTATTCTAGGGTACACTAAAAATAAGGAAGAGATTATAGAGAAGGTTTCGAGAAATAAGAATATAGGAGACATTATACTTTTAAGAAAAAGATATAACAAAATGTCAAAGCTACTTTTAAATAAGCTTTCTATAGATGGAAAAAGAGGAAATATATATATGAAGGTTTTAAGGGAGTTTTTATATATTCCTAAAAGTAGAAAGGATAAGGAAGAATATATTAAAAATCTTAAAGGTAAAAAGGAAGACCTTTGGAAGTATGGAATATCAGGTGATAAAAAGATTATTTTTATTAAGGTGAAAAAAGATAAAAAACTATTAAAAGAAATTATGAGAATGCACTATTATTATGAGCTAAAGGGAATTGATGTAGATTTAGTTATATATAATGAAGAAATTAGTAATTATAACAATGAAAATAAGAATGAAATAGAAAGCTATATGAATTCAATTTATGGAGATGATATGAAAAATATCTTCTTATTAAATAGTGAAACTTTAAGCAAGGAAGATGAAAAACTTTTAATTGGAATATCAACAATCTTTTTAGATACCAATGAAGTAGATTTAACTAGATTAATTAAAGAATATGAAAAGAAGCACTTTTTTGAAAAGCAAATAGAAAGAGATTGCAAATATCTTCTTCATTTAAATAGTGAAAAAATAAAAGAAGAGGAAAAGAAAGAAGAAAAAGAGAGAGAGGAAGAAGTGTTACATAATTTAGATTTCTTCAATGGGTATGGTGGATTTAATAAAGAAGATGGGAGCTATGAAATAGTCTTAAAAAACAAAGAAAATACAGGTAGACCATGGATAAATGTTTTAGCGAATGAAAGCTTTGGATGTAACATAAGTGAAACAGGGATGGGGTATACCTGGTGTGAAAACAGCAGAGAAAATAAAATAACACCATGGAGCAATGATTATATAAAAGATTCTATGGGGGAAGGAATATGGTTTAAAGATAAGAATCATGAAAAAAGCTTTTCTATATTTAAAAAGCCTATAGATGATGGAGGAGTTTATAAAATAAATCATAACTTTGGTTATTCAACCTTCTCACATAACTATAAAAACATTGAAGGAAGCATAACAGTTTTTGTTCCAACAGAAGATAAGGTTAAAATTCAAATAGTTAGGCTTAAAAATAATAGTAATGAAGACAAAGAAATTAGCATGTATTTTTATAATGAATTGGTACTAGGAGACAACAAGAAAAATACTGAGGATTATATTTATACAGGAATAGAGAAAGAGTATGCCTATGGAAAGAATAATTTTTCAAGCTTTTTTAAAGAAAAGATAACATATGGAACTATTTTAGGAGAAGGGGAAAATATATATACTTGTGATAAAGAAGAAATATTATCTGTATTAAAAGAAGAAGAATTATGTAATGTTGTAGAAAAATGTGGAGTAGATATAGACCAGTGCATTGGAGTAGAAAAAACTATATTACTTAATAAAAATGAAGAAAAAGTATTTGTATGTATCTTAGGAGAAGAGGATTCCTTTGAAGAGGTTGAGAAAAAAATAGAAAAATACAAAAATAAAGATGTAGTTTTTAATGAATTAAATAAAATAAAAGTAAAATTAGGAGATTTCCTAGGAAATATAAAGATAAATACTGGCGATAAAAGTTTTGATTACATGATGAATGGATGGCTTTTATATCAAAACTATAATTGCAGGTATTTAAGCAGAAGTGCTTTTTATCAAAGTGGTGGTGCATATGGTTTTAGAGACCAAATGCAAGATAGTTTTTCATTAGGGATAATAGATTCTAATATTTTAAGAGAAAGAATTTTAGAAAATTCTAAAAGACAGTATGAAGAAGGCGATGTTCAGCATTTTTGGCATCCTAAAATAGATAGTGGAATAAAAACAAAATTCTCAGATGACCTTTTATGGATGCCTTATGGAGTAATAGAATATCTGGATTTAACAGGAGATTATTCAATATTAGAAGAAAAAACATCTTATTTAAGGGATGTACCACTTAGAGAAGGGGAAGAAGAAAGATATGGAATAGTAAATGAAAAAGGAGAAGAGGATAGTATTTATAATCACTGTATTAAAGCAATAGAAAGAAGTCTTAAGCTTGGAGAACATGGAATTCCATTAATGGGGTGTGGAGATTGGAATGATGGAATGAGCACTGTTGGGAATAAGGGGAAAGGTGAGAGTGTATGGCTTGGATGGTTCTTATCAATTATTCTTGACCGTTTTGTAGAAATAGCAAAATTAAAAAATGATACTAAGCATGAAAAGTTATTTTTAGAAAAAAAAGAAGAGATAATAGAAAATATTGAAAAGAATGCTTGGGATGGAGAATGGTATAAGAGAGCATTTTTTGATGATGGAACACCTCTTGGTTCAAAAGAAAATAAGGATTGTTTTATAGATTCAATTTCGCAAAGCTTTTCTGTTATAGCTGGCTTTGGAAAAGAAGAAAGAAAAATAAAAGCCATGGAAAGTGTGGAAAAGTATCTTATAGATAAAGAAAATGCATTAATAAAGCTTTTATACCCTCCTTTTGGAAAGGACCATTTAGAACCAGGATATATTAAAGGATATATAGAAGGAGTTAGAGAAAATGGAGGGCAGTATACACATGCTGCTGTGTGGGTTGTTTTAGCTTTCTCACTTTTAGGTGAAAATGAAAAAGCTTATGGACTTTTTAATATGTTAAATCCAATAACACATGGAAATACAAAAGAGAAAATTGAAAAGTATAAGGTAGAGCCATATGTAATGGCAGCAGATGTTTATACAAGACATCCTTATGAAGGGCTTGGAGGATGGAGCTATTATACTGGAGCTGCAGGATGGATGTATAAGGTAGGGCTTAATAATCTTATAGGATTAAAAATAAGGGAAGAGGGATATGAGATAAAGCCAAACTTACCAAACTATATAAAAGAGTTTAGTATAGAGCTAAAGAAAGAAGAATACAAGATTTTATGTAAAAGGGAGGACGGGAAAAAAGGAATATTTATAAATGGAGAAAAGCTTGAAGGTGAAATAATAAA
>NZ_JBOFRG010000069.1:0-3741 GCF_051650885.1 Clostridium sp. | reverse complement strand
ATTATTAATTGTTTATTAGGGTTTTAATTGTATGATTAAATTATTAGGAGGGTTGTAATAATTTCCGTCCGGGCCCTCCATTAATTGTAATGCGCTCAGGGTTTAGACTTTATTTTAAATTGTTTAATGTATTTATTATTGAATTGAGGGGTCTTTTAATTTTAATTAGTGATACGTAGTGTAATTAATGATTAATCCCTCTAGGGGATACTTAGGCTTAGGTCCGGTTGTCCGGTTTAGGGTCAGGGTTGCAGGTCAAGTTAAAGAGCGGTTACTAGTATTAACCTTGGGGTTTATTAGTTTTAATGTTAATTATAATGGTTATTGAATTCATCAATTGAATATTGGGACGTTAGTTAGTGTAGTTAGTGAGTTATAGGCTCATTCACATTTTCTGTGTGAGCCGGGATCTAGTGTTGGGTATGGGTTAAGTGACCTAGATATCTAACTATCCTAATATACCTCTACCGTCCTAATTAGGCTAATTCTAGTATTTCTAACTAATTAGTCTAAACGCTAAACTCAATACAAGCGTGCGCTACCTAGTGGACGAGCTGGGGGACCTACTGTAGGCTCGTCACCTACAGATCCCTACTTGGGTAGGTAACGTGGATAATAAACTAGTTAAGGATAGTGAACTTACCACTTACCAGTGAAATTCACCAAATAGAATTCATACAAGAAGTATGAATTCGATCCGTAGATAATTCCTTAACTGTTGTTGCCCGAGGATGACGCTGTCCACCAAGCGATCCTGTTGAACTTCACGGTTGGGGGTAAAGCTGGGCCAAATTGATTGAAATAGGTATTGGGACCTCACTGAGGTGGATTCAATTACTAAAAATATATAAAATAGGACAAAAGTCCGAGGAAACGATAATTCCTTTATTATATACCTACCCGGGTCGAGCACCAGGGATAGGGTGGAGAGACTCGATGAGGGAATCGAGGCATGAAATGGTAGACAAGCGATTACTATCTCAGCGGTCTAAAGACATGTATAGTAAACAAATACCATATATTAATACATAAGTAAATATAAAGGTGATACGTGCAAGTTTCATGTACTATTCACAGCATATACGCGTCTAGTAACATACACGCATACCAACTTAAGCACAAAGTCGGTAAGTGGACTTTAATATAGTATAAAGTTCCTACAAATCACTGACTAAGTGTAAATTACTATAAATAAATAGAACATATCAATTTATAGAAAGAAACAAGGTTCTAGTTTACTATACAGGGTATAGTTTAGAAAACCATGTACACGAACACACACATGAAACCAGGTCAAAGCATGTTCTGCCTGCTCGATCCTTCCGATCCTAGAAACTTTAATCCATCTTCGCCGTCTCTAGACATGGGGAACCGAGACGATGGTGTACGTCTTGTGTCTCGTCTTGTCCTGGGGCTGCGGCTCGATGTTGCTCGGATTGACCGCGCCGTTGATCCTATGAGCTGCTGTTACAGTAGTTTCCTTGCATGCACAAGGGTCCACTTCCCCGTGAGCGAACCTTAACTTAGGGGAAGGCCGAAACCACTAGTTCTCCAAAATGTGTTATCCTTTTTCTTATTTTATTTTACCGATCTTAATTATTTTAATTAATTAAGTTCATTAAGATATTTTGGCCTCTTAGGTGATTTGAATTCTCTATCTTTTGAGGCTCCTTTCCAGATGTGAATTCCCGAGGTGTGAATTCACCCAAGGAAATATCCTTAATTACTAATCTATCCATCTTCTTCTAAGGTTCTATGACTATACTTTTATCTATATTTTTTCATTAGAGAACGTGAGTTCTCTAATCCTATCATTTGTAAATGAAGTTACTCCTTTTTCGGGGTGGAGGTAACTGCTGCCGGTGTAGTAGCCACCTCTAGGTAGCCTTACTATGTCTACACCTATATCCTTTAATCATATTCCTGTTTTATTTACTTATTTGTACTACTATACATTAATTTAATAGTAGAACTCACACGTTAGAATATTTTAAGTAGCGGTCACGTTACACCTTCCCCGCCGTTGCTGAACTGCTGCACCCCACCGGTCACTACTGCTGCTTCTGTCCATTCCACGTCGCTGGCTCGACTTCATGGTCCGCGAAGGTGTCCACTCCGCGTATTTCTGTTGAATATTGCAATTTTTTCCTTGCAATTGTCCAACAAACTTTTATTCAACCACATTGGAGCCGCATCACATTTCCATCTCACCAGATACTCAGTATTCCTTCCTTTCCCTCTCACATCCATGATCTCCTCCACCTCCCACTCTGGATCTCCATGTTGACCAATAATTGGTTGCCATTCTTCCTCCTGTCTTTGTATATTTGGAGATACATCAACTGTGGGTACTAATAGGGAAACGTGGAATACGGGGTGATACAACATATCGCGGGGTAGCTGTAACTTATATGCGACTTTTCCTACTTTCTGTACGACGGGGTATGGGCCAACATACAAGGGTCGGAACTTACGGTTATATGGCAAGTACATATTACGCGTGGACACATATACTAAGTCTCCAACCTTCAGCTCCAACTCCCTTCTGTGTCGGTCTGCTTGTTTTTTCTGTCGTTGTTGTGCTATATGCAACTGGGTGGTTACCCGATGCACAATCATTTTATATCTTTTGTCCATCAGCGGTATTTCCCAAGTGATACAGTCTTCTTCGATGGTGCCATGTTTGGGATTCTCCCCTATCATAACCTCGAAGGGGCTCATTCCTGTTGACTCATTCTTTGCACAGTTGTATGCCAATTCAACAACGGGAAGTATTTCTTCCCATCGCTTTTCATCCGTCTCTATATATAACCTCAACATTTGCTCGATAGTACGGTTGGCTCGCTCTGTCTGTCCATCAGTCTGTGGGTGGAATGAAGTTGATTTCTTGATGATGATATTCAGCTGATCACAGAATTCTTCCCAATATGCGGAAGTAAAGCGGGCGTCTCTATCTGACACGATGTCGTCAGGTATACCATGGTAGGCAACAACTCTCTCCAGGAATAATTGTGCTGTCTGTTTTGCTGTGATTGATATGCTGCAGGGGATGAAGTGGGCCATTTTGCTGAGCCTGTCAACCACAGAAAGTATGGCATTGTTGTTGTTTGCTGTAGCAGGTAGTCCCACTATGAAATCCATAGATATGCTTCCCCATCTTCTATTCGGTATGTCCAGTGGATGTAGTAATCCAGCACTTTTCATACATATGTGTTTACTCATTCTACATCTTTTGCAAGTTGCCACGTAGTTCTCCACATCCTGGGTCATCTGTGGCCAGTAGAATGTATAGCATATTTTCTCCATTGTTTTCTTCTCTCCAAAATGTCCTGCTGTCATGCTGTCATGTGCTTGTCGCAGTATTTGCATACGGAACACATTTGGTGTGTGCGAGGGTACACAAATCCTCCAGAAACCTAGGACTCGTACCGACAACCTATTATTGTTCATGTTGTATATGTCTGTGCGGTTGTTCCCTTTGACTTCTATGGTCGCAGGGCTGTTTTCAGCTGTGAGTTCTCTGGTTTGTCTGCTGAAATCGGGGCATTCCAATAATGCCGTGAGCCAGTCTTTGGATCCCGGTGTTAGGTCCAAGTATAGTGCTGCCATTGTAGTTGATGAGTTGGTGCTGCTTTGGCTGTCCGAAGAAAGTGAGTTGGGTGATCGCGGAGGGGGTTGCTGTTGTTGCGTTGGGTCTTCAACCTTGAGCCTTCTTCTTGATATGCGTTGGGTTGCCTGTTG
>NZ_JBOFRG010000068.1:0-1071 GCF_051650885.1 Clostridium sp. | reverse complement strand
CTTTATATTTACTTTTAAATTTTACTTTATCATTTGAGCTTAAACTTAAAAATAAATTTATTTGCTTAAATTTTTTGCCATTTAGATGTCAGTAGATTGAATAGAAGAATTCCATATAGAGTCTTTCATCTGACAAGGTTTTTGAGTTAAAAGATTTTTAAGTTTATTAGTTTTCCCTGGTATTTTCGGCTCGGATCTTGTGTTTTCCCTTCAATGTTCTATATCTCAACTTCTCCTCTATAACTCACCAGTTTCTCAAATTCTCTTTCAATCTCTTCTTCCCACCTTCGTCTTCGCTCCAGAGAGATACTCTCAAGGGTTTTCTTCAGCACCACAGACTAGATGTTTGCTTCCTTGGTAGGATTAATTTCTAGCTTTTGAATGTACTTCTTGTGATTAGTCGTTATCACAATAGCCCAAATCACTACATAGAAAACTATTCTTGTTTTTGATTTGTGTATAAATTCAAGCTCATTAGCAAGAAGATTGTATTTTCTTAATTTCCAATTTAATTAAACTGTGAGAAAATCTTGGTCGTTTATTTAGCTCGAAAATCTAAATTTTCTTTCTCTTCTTATTTAATTCAAGATATCAGGCTTGTTATTTATGACCTTAATAATGTCTGTTAAAATACCCGTATCCACTCGTACTTCGGTATTACAATGAACAATACTTCTTGTACAAAGATGGTTCTTATCTTACTAGATTTTCTAAAGCCATCCTTCTTACATAACAAGATATGAAGACATCTTTTTACCTCGTTGTCTCTTCTCATATAATCAAAACCAAACATTCGATCAAAAATGAAAACTAAATGATCTACAGTCTTTCTATAAGATCTTCAGATAGTATATTGTCTTTTCTATCCACAAAAGATACTTCTATCTTGTAGAAAGCATTATTTTGTTTCAGATCTAGCCTGTTTGTTCCCCTTTACCAATCATGTAGAAAACCCCTTATTGAAACTTGTTCATTCTCTCTTGCTCTGTTCAGCTCCCGTGATTTTTTCTAAATTAAATCTCTCTGTAGAAAAAGTATTTGTGGATTCGACTAGTGTTTTTTGTGTCACAA
>NZ_JBOFRG010000067.1:0-2189 GCF_051650885.1 Clostridium sp. | reverse complement strand
ATAGTAATTTCTATGATTGTACATATAATAAGAACAAAAATGATTAATAAAAAGATGCCAACTTCTGCATCAAGAAGTGAAGTAGGTTTAGCATAGTAAAAGCAGGACTCAAAAAATTTTTTTGAGTCCTGCTTTTTAGGTGTGCCCAGCATGGGCACGTACTTGTCGGTGAAAGTCCGATATGGGGGTTGATAGTGCCAACCATTAGCTTAAGACAAGGGTGTCCATCGCGAGGTGGAATCTGAAGGAAGTCGGAGGCAAAACCTTGGTCTGAGGTACACGAATCACATTTGAGGCTTAGCTCTATGGGTGAACTTGCCTAACAAAGTAAAGCCCTAAACTATCCGAAATAGAGAAAGTAAATGTGGCAGATAGATGAGGTGAAAGTGCGTGTTCTTACCTGGGGAGGTCTGATAGATACATCTTTGTGTAGATTAAATTCTTAAAGATAACCTATATAGTGATATATAGTTGAACTATCAGAAGTCAGCAGATGTCATAGTACTTCGCTAAACGCGTTAGCGGAGGAAGGACGGAACATTAGGAGGTTTACAACTTTGGATAAATCAAAGAAATTACAAAGAAAGCAGAAAACTCAATATGGAGACCAAGTGGTGGAAGTAGAAGTGGAACTTCAAGGTAAATCAAAGGTGCAGAGTAATTCTAGGGTTTTACCAAATAGGGAAAGCGTAAACGATGAAGCGTTTGATACTAGTAGATTACTTGAAGATGTGCTAGAAAGAAATAATATGCTTTTAGCATTAAAGAGAGTAATTAGCAACAAAGGTAGCCATGGTGTCGATGGAATGAAAACCGATGAACTTCGAGGGCATATCAAGAAACACTGGGGTACAATTAGGGCTAAACTATTAGAAACTAAGTATAATCCATCACCAGTAAGAAGAGTAGAAATACCAAAACCTGATGGCGGAGTTAGATTGCTAGGAATACCAACTGTACAAGATAGATTATTGCAACAAGCAATTGCTCAAGTTTTAACGAAGATATACGACCCATTATTTTCCGAAAATAGTTTTGGATTCCGTCCTCGTAGAGGAGCAAAAGATGCTATAAAGAAGGCAAAACAGTATATAAATTTAGGAAATAAATGGGTGATAGATATGGATTTAGAGAAATTCTTTGATAAGGTTAACCACGACATTTTAATGAGTAAACTTGAAAAGAAGATAAAAGATAAACGATTATTGTCGTTAATAAGAAAATATTTAAAAAGTGGAATCCTTATTAATGGTGTTTCAGTTGTAA
The DNA here is from genome assembly GCF_051650885.1 of Clostridium sp. GTDB lineage: Bacteria > Bacillota > Clostridia > Clostridiales > Clostridiaceae > Clostridium. The sequence goes on along the minus strand of NZ_JBOFRG010000067.1, from coordinate 923 downwards.
GTGAAGAAGGAACTCCACAAGGAGGACCATTAAGTCCATTATTAGCAAATATAATGCTAGATGAATTAGATAAAGAACTTGAAACTAGAGGGCATAAATTCTGTAGATACGCAGATGATAATAATATTTATGTTAAAAGCAGACGAGCAGGACTAAGAGTAATGAAATCTATAACAAATCTTATCGAAAATAAGCTAAAGCTTAAGGTGAATGAGAATAAAAGTGCAGTAGACTTTGTATCTAGAAGAAAATTTTTAGGATTTTCTTTCTATTTTGCGAAAAGCGGAGCAGAAATAAGAATTCACGAGAAGTCAGTTAAAAGATTTAAAGAGAAAATTAAGTTCTATACTAATAGAAATACAGGGATTAATATGGAATATAGATTGAAGAAACTAAATCAGATAATGAGAGGGTGGATTAATTATTATGGAATAGCTAACGCAAAAGCGAAGCTAAAAGAACTAGACCAATGGATTAGAAGAAGACTAAGAGCTTGCATATGGAAACAATGGAAGAAGATTAGGACTAAGCATAGGAATCTAGTAAAGCTAGGAATTAACAAATACAAAGCCTGGGAATATGCAAATACAAGAAAAGGCTATTGGAGAATATCCAACAGCCCAATCTTAAATAAATCTTTAACTAACGAATATCTAGAATCACTAGGATTTGTTAGTCTAACACAAACATATCAAATGATACATTAAATTCTAATGAACCGCCGTATACCGAACGGTACGTACGGTGGTGTGAGAGGTCGGTAAATAAAATAATTATTTACCTCCTACTCGATTATTTAAAGTAAGCTTTTTGATGAGATGGAGAGAGAAGATTTAAGGAAAGATTAATTTATTTATGGGATTATTCATGATATAGTGATTTAAAATGGAGAATTATGAGAATAATTCTAAATGAGACTCTAT
>NZ_JBOFRG010000066.1:0-4320 GCF_051650885.1 Clostridium sp. | reverse complement strand
AGGATCATACCTAATGACAATTGGAATTAATGTATGTTTTATCACAGCTGAATACCATATATTCAAGGTTTTTTCTCTCAACCACGGTACTCTTGCCTTTTGTCTTGTTAACTCCAATTTATTATAAATCTTATCAATGGCTTCTTGTCTTTTGCTGTATTCGATTGATGTATATGTTTTATAACATATATCCAGCGGATAACCTCTTTCTCTGAGGCATTTCATCAGGTGGATGGCAGCTGTATGATAGTCTTTCATATCGCTACATAGGATTCTTCTTCTGGTTAATTCTGTTCGAATTATACCAATCTTCGTCGCAACCGGATGACCTGATTTCCAAGGAACATACTGATATGCACTCAGCTTTTTATAATGCATATTTGTACATATTCTTACTGTATTATTAATTTCATCCAGTCTTCCAGATATATCTATGTCTAGAAAATTTATTGCTTTCGAGTTTAAATCCTTTGCCTGAATAATTTCTGCTGTATTCCAATCAAACTCAAGCCTGTCTGAACCTGAAATATCATCTGTAAGCTTAAATGGTTTAATACAATTAGTCATAAGTGTTTTGCACTCATCTATTGATAAACCATTAAATATAGCAAGTACATCATCATAAAATCTAAAGTATTGTATTAGATTCTTATTATTAAATATTTGTGAATGCATTTCTCTGCAATGCACTGTTAGATTTGCAAGGATAGGACTTGATTCACTACCCATACATAAACCATGGATTGGTTTATACATCTTACCTTGATGTGTAAAGCATGACGCATTAACCAATGTATATATCAATTGTCCCCATTCTGTTTCAGATACCTGTTTTAATAGTGTTTTAACTGATGGGCTTGCGGCTAACGCTGTCGATGCCATTATCGATGCTTCTCTTAAATCGATGTTGGTGTACATCGATTTAATGTCAGCTATGATGATGATAGCAGTTGGTGGTAATTGGATATTCATTAATGCTTTGATCACTTCTACTGTGGAAAGTAAAATATACTTTATTTTATAGGTGATATGTTTTAGCATTAACGCTAGGAATTTATGTACTCCAGATAGTTTATTTTTACACATGGGGATAATGGGACGAATTGGTGGTCTTTCTATGTTTTTGTGGATTTTTAATAGCCCATACATTGCTGGGTTACTTTTTCCTTTGTCCATTTTGTCCTCTATATATCTCAGAGCATGTGAAGGGTTCTTCTTCCCTAGGTATCTATCAAGATATTGGAGCCTGGCTGTACACCATCTTTTTATCCAATTTATCCTGGTTTCTATATCTTCCAAATCATCCAACGGCTTGTAAGTATCAAGTTGATTAATGTGTTCCATCATTAATTCGTTGTATAGATTTTTATCTATGATAGCAAGTCCCATATTTTTATCTGTATTTACCAATAACCAGTCTCGATTCAATCTGTTGTTTAATATGTTTATAGCAGCCTGGTATTTCCTGCTGATATTAGTAAACATTTTAATGTTTGGTGTTGTTTCATCAAACCAATTTTCGAGAAACCTTTTTACTGGATACAGCATTAATAAATCTTTGTCTTTTGGCATGTATGTTTTGTTAGAGACATACATGGGTGGGATCGGACCATCATCGTTATGTCTAAACACGAATTTAAGAGCAATTCGTCTATATAGTGCAAATTTTGCATTATATAGCTCTTCTATTGATAGTTGTTTCGGACTTCTAGTAAAGTTTAGTCCTAGCGAGAGTAGTTGTTTGCATTCATATGGCATTGCATCTATGCCTATTGCATGTGCCTTAGTTTTAAGGCAATTATCAAATTTTTCTAAAGGAAGCAATAGAATCATAATTTCAATTATAATCTCCATTTCTAATCCTTTCCTGATTAAATATTTGATTAGTTTACTCCTGGCTTTCTCTCTATCAATTGCTTTCTCAATAATAACATGATGCACATACATCTCTTTGATCCAATTCATTGATTGCTATTTCTGACGATTATTTCTATTATTAGGAGGTTTTCCTTTGTTAGTATTATTTTTCTGAGTGTTTTTGATCACTCTGGTTTTCTTTTTGGCAGTATTTTGTGTCTGTCCAGCTTTATTATTTTGTATTCTTGGAGAACTGTTGTCTGCAATTCTTACAACTCTTGGCGTACTTGCATTTGAAGAACGTGGTGTTCTAACGCTTCTAGGCCTCTCAGTATTGTTGTTATTATTTGCATTGGTTCTCGCTCTACTCATAATTCTGTTGTTTTTAACGCTGGATTGAATACTGTCTCTAGAAGTCGATCTTGTTCTACTCGATTGTCTCGATGATGAGGTCGAGTTATGTCTCGATCTAGATCGATTTGCAATATTATTATTTGGTTGTTTAGGTTTCCACATGAGTGTATTTGTTTGTAAGAATTTCCATACCATATTTAATTTTTTATTTTGGAGTTGATATGCATTTGCATATTTTTTGTCTAGCTCCGTGATTTTTGACGTTATGGATTCATACAAGGGCGACTCGATTTCTGTGTTAACTCTTTCCTGTATTACCTGCTCTGTTAATTCTATTTGTTTATCTCGTTCATTAAGTCTCGCTTGTCTTGTTTCGAAGTCTTCACTTAATTTACTGGTTCTAATAAACAATATAAATTCTAGAGCTGGTAATATCTTTTTAGGCAAGGTTATCAGTTGACGTTGTGTCATTTTCTGGAACAACGGTAATAATATTGATTGCACAAGATTCCCTAGTGTAGCATTAAACTCATTTTTCATCGCATCTCTAATAGCACAGTCTTTTTCCATGCTGCGCTTCCAATCATTAATGATTGAATCTCTGATAAGTTGTATACCTCTGGCTGTATTCTCTTGTTCAGCTGTACTGGGTATGTAGTCAGATTCTGGTTGTATAGATTTCGCAATGTTATTAAGTTTATTATCCACATGTCTGGGAAACTTTCCTTGTTGTATAAACACTTCATTAACTAAGACTTTATAATGCGCTTTCATTAACTTTCTGAATATGTTTACCCACTCATCACAGAACTTTTTCAGTTCATTCTTTTCATTTAGTGAGTTCAGAAAGGCAATTATTGTAGCGTAGTGGTCCTTTGGTTTGTGTATCTTTTGATGAGCTTCTAGCTGCATCCATTTGAAACCAGGAGCACTATCTCTACAATTTGCTTTAGGAAGTACGTCACTAAGTGTGACCACATTAGTTGGAATTTCTTCTATCTTGTTATCTATTGTTACATTATTTATGGTAATACAGATCCTTGGTTTCTCTGTGTTGGGATGATTCATACTAATGCCTGAAGATGTGAAATTTCCTCCATTTCCATTCAAGGCTGATGTAGGTGAATCGGCACAGTTCGTTTCCAATCTAATACCATTTTGATTGAGAGAAGAAATAAGGGCTTCTGCTACCCTAGGTCCTAGTTCTTCGAAACACTTACGATGCATCAAAAATTCATTATTCATTTCATGAATTATATGCCTGTTGGTATTGTCATTCTGTATTTGAGCATTATGATTGTTTTTCAATTCAGCAGTCAACCTCATTAATGAATCAATAATTATGTTGAACGTTTCTTTTTGTTCACTCATAATTCTTTCAAATGATCTTACTAAAATTGCTTGGTTATGTTGTTGTTCTTGGTGGAGTTTATGTTGTTCTTCACTCCTTTGAGCAATACTAGTAACTAATTGCATATGATGATCATATTGTTCATTAATTAATCTTTCAATTAATATGTTGAATTCTCTGGTTGATTGTTTTGTTTGCTCCATAATTTGTTCTGTATTTTCTTGAGAACTTTCTTTAAGTTTCTCAATATTCCCTTCAAGGAATTCTTGAAAATCGCTGTCCATTGATCTAGAGATTTTTCTACACGATCCTATACAATTGTGTGTATTCTGGGATGATGTATTTATCTCCTTTGGGCTAGGGATGAGTTCAAATTCTTCCCTAGACCTTATTCTTGATGAACTTCTCGATCTTCTGACAGTACCATTATTGCTGATATTCCTGCTACTATTGTCTCTGACAATAGTCATTGTTGCTGGCGTTTCAGCAGATACCTGACTAGAATCCATTTGATCTTCGTCAGATGAACTAATATATATTTTATCCAAGACTAATTCCGTAGGATTGGGCATATTCCACTAGTTTGAGGGTCGATCCCAGGATGGCTATATATAGCTGGCTGACTGTTGCGTCTTAATAAACAGGGTTTCTGTTGATTAAATAAATATTTAAATAAGACTCAGTCTATCCTTATTTTAATATATATATATATATTAAACTTGTCATTAGTTTGGAATAGTTATATACATTATAGTAAG
>NZ_JBOFRG010000065.1:0-1158 GCF_051650885.1 Clostridium sp. | reverse complement strand
TCAGGGTTTGTGTAATACTTTAATGTTTCTCTGAAGGAAGACACTCCTATTAAAGCATCAAGCTCCCCAACATAATCATATAAAACTCTAATACTTTCAGGGTTATCACAAATAACCTTTCCAGCTTTTTCATAGTTTATAATATCAATTAAAAATATTCCATTTAAATAAATCTTTATAGCACCAGCACTTCCACCACTTATTGAAATAGCTTCATTTAATGCTTTATTATTTATACTCTTAAAGCTTTTTAAAGCTTCATCAAGCTTTGGATACTTATCATTTATCTCTTTAATATTAAGACTTCTTATCTTGTGTGCACACTTAATTAAGTTAATCATATAAGAATAATCTTCAAGAACATATTCAGTATCCTTCTTAGCCATTCCTGTCATAGACCCATTTATTACAATAATAAGCACTGCAAAATAAAAAGGAGTAACATTTCTAAGAACTACAGCTAGTAAAAGTAAAACAACAATAGACCATCTTAAAGTTAAGTGAAGTCCAAGCTTACTTCCTGAAAACTTCTTTGGTTTAAAAAAGTAATTAGAAAGCTTTGCAATCTCTCTTTTTCCTAAGATACTTCTAATAGAATATTGAATATTAAATCTATCAGTAGCATTTTCCTTAAAGTATTTAAGAAGTTCTTCTCTCTTCTCTAAATCCTCCGCACTAAAAGTAGGCATCCTTAAAAGCTTATATAAAACCTCTGAACCAACAGAACTTTGAACATTATTTATAAGCTTAAATATCTCATCCATGTTCAAATCATGCCATGTGATATTATCAATAAAAAAGTCAGCATCCTCTTTACAGTTTCTAAAATAACTTTCAATATTTTCTCTATCTAAAGGCTTCTTTTTATAATGACTTCTCTTCCCATAAGAATCCCTTATATCCTCTTTAAAATATCTTTTTCGACTCGCCTCTGAAATCCTATCAGCTATAATCAAAACTACTACAATAATTACTGTATATAATGCTATAAGCTTCCCTGCTTCCACTAAACCACTTCCTCTATATTATATTTTCTATCTATTATACCATCTAAACTTAAACCTTTCGTGAATAGACAAGCTATAAACTCAAAATTCTTTAGAAATTTTAAAAAGAACCTCTTTGAAATTTATCAAAGAAGTTCTTCAACTTAAATTT
>NZ_JBOFRG010000064.1:0-2231 GCF_051650885.1 Clostridium sp. | reverse complement strand
CTATTAAATTTGAAAGTGCACTAACTTGATTTACTATTGCATTTCCTTTTAATAAATCTTCCTTTTCTAATAAAAATGGTAAGCTTGCTTGAACTGATGGCTGATATGCACCTTGTATTCCATATAAAATCATTAAAGTAACTATTATAAGCACTACTAAATTTACATCCTTCATCAATACTGCAAAAACAATCATTAATATAGCAGTTATAAAATCTAATCCAACCATTATATATTTCTTATTTACTCTGTCTGCTATAATTCCACCAAAAGGTGTAAGTATAATCATTGGAATAAATGAGCAAGCTGACACTATTCCAAAAAGAGCTGCTGACCCTGTTTTATCTAAAAGATACAGTGGGAGTGCAAACCTTAAAATTGCATTTCCAAAAAGAGATATTATTTGCCCAATTACCATTAAAATAAAATTTTTATTAAGACCTTTTTTGTTATTTTCCATATTATCCTCCTCATAATTTATACATACATTCATTCGGTATGTATATTCTAAAAATAATACTGCCTTACCCTTGGCAGTAATTTTACCCTTTACTTTTTTCAATAATAAAACGATATTTTTCCATTATTTCATAAAACTCATCATCTAAAATCGGTAATCCTAAACTTTCAGTAAGCTCTTTTAAAAACTCATACTTTCTTCTAAGCTCCTCTTTAGTTACAAAGAAAACTGATGGATTTATCCATACATTCATTAAAATCATAAAGCTTTCTGCAAGTTCTTTTGGATTCTTTGTTTTTATAGAACCATCCTCCATACCTTCTCTAATAATAGGCTCTACACCTTCAGGGACTCTTTTCTCAACAACTTCATATATTTGTTGTGTCAAAATCCTAGGATTCTTCATTAAATTTGGTGCTGCTTCAATAAGCTTTTCCTGTGCAGGATTTTTTAAAGATTGAAGAAATGCAATTCTAAGCTTTTCTAATCCATTTTTAGGAATAATTTTTTCTTTTTCTGCCTTCTCTTCATATCCTCTATAAAGCCTTGGAATAACAGCTTCAATTATATCTTCCTTTGATTTAAAGTGATGATAAATTGCTCCCTTGCTTAAATCACCTAAAGCATCTACAATATCTTGAATAGTTGTATTATCATAACCCTTTTTCAAAAACAACTCCATAGATGTATCAAGAATACGATTTATCGTAACTTCTGGATTTTTATTTCTTGCCATTTCTATTCTCCTTCCATACATTCGTTTGGTATGTTTTTATATTAACACCATTAATTACCATAAGTCAAGGGTAATTTTAAATTTTTTTACATTTTCATAAATCCAACTATATTTATATTCTCTCCTTTTATTATAACCAACTATTTTAGTGTATAATATATCCATATTTATTCAACATGAAAGGAGATTCTTTTATGACCATATTAAAAACTTCAAGATTACTTTTAAGACCTTTTAAAAAAAGTGATTTAAGCCATTTACATTATATTATGTCAAACGAAACAATAGCTAATCTTGCAGGCTTTAAAGTAAAAAATACATTAAACCAGACTGCTAAGGTTTTAGCTATCTTTTTAAATGAACCCCCAAACACTATTTGGGCTATAACAAAAGATGATATACTTATTGGTTATATTGAACTTCATAATCCCACTCCATTTAAAGAAAACTCAAAAGAACTAGGATTTATACTCTCCGAAGATTATTGGGGATTACATTTAATGCCTGAAGCAATAAATGCCATTGTTGATCATTCTATTAATTCTCTGGATATAAATACCCTAATTTGCTCCCATTTTAAAAATAATATCCAATCGCAAAAAGCTATTTTAAAATGTAATTTTGAATTTATTTTTGAAAAAGGTGACAAACTTTTTTACAAACGTAAATAAGGACTAATAGCTTTTTTATTAGTCCTCTTCTCTTTCCTATTCAGTTCCAATTTGCTCTATCGCATATTCTCCGTTAATTTCTTTTATTTTAACGCTAGATACCTTATTAACACACCAATTATCTTCTTTTATTTCTCCATTTCCTGCAGTCCACATATTGCTTTCATCGGTAAATTTAATGTCATATCCTACACTTGCTTTGAAGCCCTTTTTATCTTCTTCCACTATTTCTACATCATTTATTTTATAATCTGTTAATGCTTCAACTGGCTCTCTTTTTAAATTTTGTGCTTTTACTATTTGGATATCTGTTCTATTTTCTTCTATATATTTCTCAAAAAGCTTTTTTGTAATTTCTTTCTTT
>NZ_JBOFRG010000063.1:0-2068 GCF_051650885.1 Clostridium sp. | reverse complement strand
GCATGTTCCTGCTGTCCAAGTGAGGACATGCTTGGCTTCCGTATTAACGAGAAGAAAGAAAAGACAACTGGCGAAACAGAAAGAGACTGACTGTTTGAGTGAAGGTCTTAGTCCCTGTCTGTTGTCTTTATTATCAGGTCCTGTTCTTTTGTATACACAGTGCTATACATTGTGCCTTTGTCTGATTATCTGACAGAGTACAGGTTGATTTTAATACCGCACTTACAGGATAACATCCAGAATCCAGCAGCTTGGCTGGTCTTCAACCTACCCAAGTATTCCCACACCCCACCGCTCCACCACACCCTGCACTGTCTCCCGGTGGCTGCGAATTGCTCATCCCATCCTACATCCAGGACATAATCACAGCATACACCCTCGCCCGTCCACTACGCTCTGCTATTGCCAGTCGACTTGCCAATCCCTCACCATGAGGGGGCCCCAGCTACCGCTCAACAGAATCACGACTGTTTGCGGTCCTGGCTCCACAATGGTGGAACGAGCTCCCCATTGACACCAGGAAAGCAGAAACTCTACACATGAGTCTAGACCTGAAACTGATCTATTCAGACTGCACATTGGCCCATTAAAAAAACTCTCTCTCTCTATCTCTTATTGTTTTTTTCATGTAGCATTTGAAGCGGTTCGGCATATTTGATGAAGTTGATGTACTTGCATGATTCTTGCAATTTGTGGGTTGTATCCACATAGTTGAATGTACTTATTGTTATACAGTTTCAGCATTATGATGTGACAGACGGGTGTTTTACGCATCCTGTTAGTGGTACTGATTACGTAGTCTGTATTGCTCCGTTTTTTTACGCACATTGTACGGACCTGAAACACGAGCAGAGAGTGCAGAATAGGGAATGGGCAACAGAGCCAATGCTTTGCCGCCAACTTCGAAATGCCTGACAACATCGTGGAACGATCGAACTGGCGTTTCATTTCACACTGGGAACTAGTGAGCGCCTCCCTTGCAGCGGATCTGGCATGATTCAGACGCTCCCGGAATTGGCGTACATAGTCCACCATGGAGAGAAGAAAAATCCTCAAGTTTACAAGCAGCACACCATTTGTCAAATAAACTTTCCGTGTCCCTAGCAACCTCCGCATAGGTTTGGGTAGAAGTTTTCTTGTGGCCTCTAAGCTTTTGCCTATAAGCCTCTGAGAGCAACTCATAAGCACGCAGGATTGCAGCTTTAACAGTGTCATACTGTAAGCTATCCTCTAGAGGGGGGCCGATACTGCCTCGTGAGCTTTGCCATGTATTTCACATTGACAAAAACATTGACCAAACATCTGGAGGCCAATGGAGAGCAGCAGCAATACGCTCAAAAGTGCCGAAATAGGAGTCCACCTCAGTTTCTTGAAATATTGGCACTAAAGAAATGTATTTACGGGTATCAAATGAATTGGGATGTAGACCAGCGGAAACAGAGGGTGCGCTTGCTGATGTAGAGGATGCCTCTAGTGTATGAGCTTCTCTTTGTGAGTCAAGCTCAAGCTGATGCAGCCTTACAGCCTTGTCTGCTTCTATCTCCAGCCCTTTGATGTGCCTGTCTGACCTGTGCCTTTTCTCTGGGCTCCGTTTAGAGACATGCCAAGCGCACTTTCAATCGGACCTCATCGCGAGATCTCAAAGAAGCAGTGGAAAAAGGGTCATATCGAGGAAGAGTGACGGGCTTTTTCACCCGACCCTCTAACTTGAAGTCAACACCCTGAGCTTCCTGCGCAGCTAAAGCACTGGGAAAGTCTCACCCCAAAAGTGCCAAAGACTGGCGTGTCGCAGTCCTCGTTAGTATAGTGGACAGTATCTCCGCCTGTCACGCGGAAGACCGGGGTTCGATTCCCTGACGGGGAGTGTTGAGTTTTCTAGCAGCTGCTGATTATTCACTGAGAAAGACAAAAGTAATACAGCTGCATCGAGCATGTTCCTGCTGTCCAAGTGAGGACATGCTTGGCTTCCGTATTAACGAGAAGAAAGAAAAGACAACTGGCGAAACAGAAAGAGACTGACTGTTTGAGTGAAGGTCTTAGTCCCTGTCTGTTGTCTTTATTATCAGGT
>NZ_JBOFRG010000062.1:0-57053 GCF_051650885.1 Clostridium sp. | reverse complement strand
TTTATTTATTCTCATTAATATAAAATCCTTTCTAATTAAATCTATATAGAAATATATAGGTTCTTTTAAAATTATAGCATAATATATATAAATTTTATTTGTATAAAAAAATTGGGGATTTAAAAGATAAAAATATTTTAAATATTAAACATGAGGTTAAATAGGTTATTATGTAAAAAAAAAAAGAAAGAAATTTTTAAATAAGATATAATTTATGACAAAATTTTAAGAGGGTTAGTTATATAATTCTATAAGAGGGGGAAAGCTTATGAAATTATATTTAGATGTCTTAGTAATAGAAAATTTTATAGTGAATTTATTTATTATAATTATAACATTTAGGGTCTTAAAATATGAATATTCATTTAAAAAGGCATTATGTATAAGTTTTTTAGGCGGTCTTTATAGCCTGTGTATGGTCTTAGAGAGCTTAAGCTTTTTAAAAGCAATTTATATACAAATTATAGTAGCTTTTTTAATGATATATATACCAAGTGCAAAAAGGGAAGGAAGAAGATTGATTAAAAGTTTTGTATCTTTTATGGCTATCTCATTTTTGTTAAGTGGCCTACTATTTAAGTTTATTATAAGTACACAAAAATATACATTAATTGATGGAGTTATAATAAAAGATTTTAATGTTAAATATTTAATATTAGGTGTTTGTATAGTCTATATAGGATTAGACAGGGTAACAACTTTAATTAGAGAAAGAAATATTGTTTCAAATTTTATATATGAAATGAAGATTGAAATAAATAATAAAGAAATAAGTATAAGAGGCTTCTTAGACTCTGGAAATGAGCTAAGAGAACCAGTAACAAATTTACCTTGTATTTTAATTGAAAAAAATAAGTTGCAAGATATAAGTGTAAATAGAAATGAAATGTATAAAATTCCATATAAAGCAATTGGATACTCAGGAGGCTTGTATGGGTTTAAGGTAAAGAAGATAAAGATACTTAAAGATGGGGACTTATGGAGAGAAATAGAGGGCATAGTATGCCCTTGTGATGATAAATTAAGTAAAGATGATGAGTTTAATGGACTAATATCAAGAGGGGTTATATAAGGAGGAATTATGAAAAATATAGATAGGGTGGAGTTTGAAGAATATAAGATGAAGGCAATTCATTTATTAAAAGAAGATTCAGGGATAAAGATTGATGAAAAAAGAAATGGATTTAATTTTAATGTAATTTTGAATAAGTTAGTAAATATATTTGGAGCAAAAGGGGGAAACTTACATTATGTTGGAGGGAGTGATGCTTTACCACCACCACTTTCTAAGGATGAAGAAGAAGAGCTTTTAGAAAAGCTTGGAAGTGGAGAAGAGAATGTAAGAAGTACATTAATTGAAAGAAATCTAAGATTAGTAGTGTATATAGCAAGAAAGTTTGAAAATACAGGTGTGTATGTAGAAGATTTAATCTCAGTTGGAACAATTGGACTAATTAAGGCTGTAAATACATTTAACACAGAAAAAAAAATAAAGCTTGCAACATATGCATCAAGATGTATTGAGAATGAAATTCTAATGTATCTTAGAAGAAATAGTAAAATAAAAGCAGAGATTTCTTTCTACGAGCCTTTAAACATTGATTGGGATGGAAATGAATTATTATTATCCGATATTTTAGGAACAGAAAATGATACTGTATACAATATGATAGAAGATGAAGTAGATAAGCAATTATTGTTTATTGCATTAACAAATTTAAATGAAAGAGAAAAAGAAATAGTTAAATTAAGATTTGGGCTTAATGGAATAGAAGAAAAAACACAAAAAGAGGTTGCAGATATGCTAGGAATATCACAATCATATATATCAAGACTAGAGAAAAAAATAATAAGTAGATTAAAAAAAGAAATTAGTAAGATGGTTTAAAGTTTGTCTTTAGTATAAAAGTTAACTCTATCGGAAATAATGTTTATTATGGTGATATTACTTCTAAAGGAGTTGACAAAATTGATAATTAATAAAGTTGAGATATGTGGTGTAAATACTGCTAAACTACCGGTATTAAAAGAGAAAGAGAAAAGAGAACTTCTACAAAATATGCAAAATGGAGATCCTAATGCAAGAGAAACATTCATAAAAGGGAATTTAAGACTAGTTTTAAGTGTAATACAAAGATTTAATAATAGAGGGGAAAATGTAGATGATTTGTTTCAGGTTGGTTGTATAGGGCTTATGAAAGCAATAGATAACTTTGACTTATCACAAAATGTTAAATTTTCTACATATGCTGTACCTATGATAATCGGAGAAATTAGACGTTATTTAAGAGATAACAACTCAATAAGAGTAAGTAGATCTTTACGTGATATTGCATATAAAGCACTTTTAGTTAGGGATAGATTAATAAAAGAAAATAATAAGGAACCAAATATATCACAGATATCAAAAGAACTAAACATTCCAAGAGAAGAGGTTGTTTTTGCATTAGATGCGATACAAGACCCTGTTTCCTTATTTGAACCAATATATCATGATGGTGGAGATGCTATATATGTAATGGATCAAATAAGTGATGTTAAAAATACTGATGAAACATGGCTTGAAAATATTTCGATAAATGAGGCAATGAAAAAGCTAACTGACAGAGAAAAGCTTATTTTAAATTTAAGATTTTTCAGAGGAAGAACACAGATGGAAGTTGCTGATGAAATAGGAATATCTCAAGCACAAGTATCAAGACTTGAAAAAACTGCATTAAAGCATATGAGAAAACATATATAAAAGAACTCTAAGAGAGTTCTTTTTTCTTTTTTATTGCATAAAATATAGAAGGGAATTTTAAATTTTTTTATAAAAAGAGGGGGAAGAAAAAATGGAAGAAAATTTACATTCAATTAATTCTATGAGGAGTATGGAGGTAATTGAAATAACAACAGGGCAAAGACTTGGAATGATTTCAGATATAAAAATAGATTGTGAAAATGATAAAGTTGAAGCTTTGATATTACCAGGAGAAACTAAAGGATGGTTTCAAAGAGAAGATGAAATTGAAATTCCATGGGAAAATGTTAAAAAAATAGGAGTGGATGTTATATTAGTTTCCTTAGAAAATTTAAACATTATGAATATGGAAAATACAAGATATAGATAAGAAAAGAGATAAATCTAGTCAGAATAGATAAAAATATGTATAATAAGACTAAAGAATTAAAAAATCTACAGAAAGGTAGTGAATAAATTATGAGATGTCCTTTTTGTTCTTATAATGAAAGTAAGGTTGTAGATTCAAGATCAACAGATGATAATTCTACGATTAGAAGAAGAAGAGAATGCACAAGTTGTGGCAAGAGATATACTACATATGAAAAAATTGAAGATATTCCAATGTTAGTTGTAAAGAAAGATTCAACACGAGAAAACTTCAATAAAGAAAAAATAGTAAATGGTCTTATAATAGCATGCCAAAAAAGACCAGTATCAAGAGATCAAATTGAAAAAATAGCTATTGATATAGAAAAGAGAATCTCTAATAAAATGATAACAGAAATACAATCAGAGCGCATAGGCGAAATGGTTATGGAAATGTTAAAAGAGATTGATGAGATTTCATATGTTCGATTTGCATCGGTGTATAGACAGTTTAAAGATATAAACACTTTTATGGAAGAGATAAACAATTTAATTAAAGAGTAAACAAAGCACTCATTACTTGAGTGCTTTTTTGTTAAAAATACTTAACCTTTTTTATATAGATAAACTGTTAATAAAATGCTAAAATTATAAATGAGATTAAATTTTATGAGAAGAATTTTAGATTACTGAATATTAGTAAAAAATATATACTTGAGGAAAGTGTATTAGGAGGAAGTATGATAAATTTAAGAATAGAAGATTTAGAAAGAAAAAAAGATTGTTTAATATTAAAAAAGGGCAATATAATAATTGGTTTTTCTACAGCAGAAGAGGAAAGAAGCTTTAATAGGAATACAGAAGAAGGAATAGAGTGCTTAAATAATTTAAAAGATGAATTTGAATGTGAAGAAATTTTTTATTTAAAGCAAATACATTCGGACATAGTGTATGTTTGTAATAAAGAAGAAGATTTCAATGAACAAGAAGGAGATGGAATAATAACAGCTGAAAAAAATGCTATGATAGGAGTTTTTACAGCAGACTGTGTTCCTATAATTATAAAAAGTGGAGATGTTATAGCAGCAATACATAGTGGGTGGAAGGGAACTATAAAGGGGATTGTATATGAAACCCTTTTAAAAATAGAAGAAAACTTTGGAATGATAAAAGAAGAGGTGGAAGTATATATAGGACCACACATAAAGAAGTGTTGTTATGAAATATCAGAAGAACTTAAGGAAAAATTCTTAGTAGAAACTAATATAGTGGAAAAAGAATTATTTGATGGAAGAAACTTAAGTATGGAAAAAGTTATAGAGAGAGATTGTCTTAAATTTGGAGTAAAAGAAAATAAGATATTTAATTTAGATTTATGTACATATTGTACAGATGAAATAAAATTACATTCATATAGAAAATCAAGTGGTGCTTATGGAAGATTATTCTCATTTGCAATCATAAAATAAGGGGGATACAATTTTGTCTAAGGAAAAGGTATTAATAGTAGATGATGAGGAAAACATATTAGAACTTTTAAGATTTAATTTTAAAAATGAGGGGTATGAAGTTTATACAGCAAATAATGGAGAAGATGCCTTAAAGCTTGCAAAGGAAATAAAGCCAAATTTAATGCTTTTAGATTTAATGATTCCTAAGATAGATGGATTAGATGTTTGTAAACAAATAAAAAGAGATGAAGACCTAATAGATACATCTATAATAATGGTTACTGCTAAAGGTGAGGAGTTAGATAAAATACTAGGATTAGAACTTGGAGCTGATGATTATATAACAAAACCATTTTCAGTAAGAGAACTTTTAGCTAGAGTAAAGGCTGTCCTTAGAAGAAGTGGAAGAAAAGAAGTTGGCTTTGAAGAAGTTTATGATAATGGAAGAATAAAAATAGATTATTTTAGACGTGAAGTTATTATAGATAATGAAAAAGTAGAATTTACATTAAAGGAATTTGAAGTTTTAGAGTTTTTAGTAAAAAATAAAGGGCGAATTTTAAATAGAGAAACTATTCTAGATAAAATTTGGGGATATGAATTTATTGGCGATACAAGAACTATAGATGTCCATATAAGATACATAAGAAAAAAAATTGAGGAAGATGATAAAAATCCAAAGTTAATTCAAACAATAAGAGGCCTTGGATATAGGTTTAATGGATAAATGAAGAAAAAGATTTTAACATCAGTAATAATAACTGTTATATTTGCACTTGCAATAATAACAACATCATTTTTCGCATTAGTTAGTATGCAAGAAGTTAGTAATACAAAAGATATACTAGCTAATTATAATCTTATAATGTCAAAATGGACAACTATGGATAAGGCAAATGTAGATTTATTTAAAGTAAATAACAATATAATAAGCGTAACTGTTTGTAATTCAGATGGAAAAGTTTTATTTGATAATAAGACATCTAATGAAAAAGTGAATTTTAGAAATAGGGAATATATTAATATGGGGGCTGGAGACACTGGATTTTATGAAGGGTACAGTCCTTACTATAATAATGATATGATATTTGCAACATTAAAATTAGATGATGGAAATATTATAAGAAGTGGTGTTCCTATAGGAAGCTTAGAAATATTGCATACAAAAGATATTAGTTATTATCTTTTAGTTTTAGCAATTGTATTAGCTTTATCTATTGCATTAGCGTTAAAGCTTGTAAGGATAATAATAGACCCAATAAAAAATTTAGACTATGTTTCATCTAAAATAGCAAATGGAGATTTACAAACAAGAATAGAGGTTATATCTAATGATGAACTAGGGCATTTAGGAAGAAGCTTTAACAATATGGCAGAGCAACTTCAAGGAAAGATAAATGAAGTTGTGGACAAGCAAACAAAGTTAGAATCAATTTTAAGAAGTATGCAAAGTGGAGTTATAGCTTTAGGGAAAAAAGAAGAAGTTATTTTAATTAATCCTTATGCAAAGAAAATATTAGGGATAAATGAAAATGTTGTAGGAAGTAAAATAAAAGATATTATAGATATAGAGTTATATGATAAGCTTGTTTTAGAAGAATATGAAAAAGAAAAAGAGGTAAAAATAAAAAATCCTATTAGAAAGATAGTGAGGGTAAAGAAAAGCTCTATTATGAATGCATATGATAAAATCGGGTTAGTAATATCGATACAAGATATTACTGAAATGAAAAGGCTTGAAAATATGAGAAGTCAATTCGTTGCAAATGTATCTCATGAGCTTAAAACACCATTAACATCAATAAAAGGATTTGCAGAAACATTAAAATATGTTGAAGATGCTGAAACAAAGGAAAAATTCTTAAATATTATTGATAAAGAATCAGATAGATTAAGAATTTTAATAGATGATATATTGATACTTTCTAATTTAGAAAGTAGAAGCAGTGAGGATTTGGTGGAATTTTATCCAGATGAAGTAATTGAAGACTCAATGCAATTGCTTAATGAACATGGAAAGAAAAAAGATATAAAGCTAGAATATATAAGTGAAAATAGTGAAAAAATATTGGGTCATAAAGATAAGTTTCTACAGATAGTAATAAACTTAGTTGAAAATGGTATAAAATACTCGGATACAGAAAAAACTTTAAAAATAAAAAGTTATACAGAAGGAGAATATTATATTCTAAAAGTTATAGACAATGGATATGGAATACCAAAAGAAGACCTGCCAAGGATTTTTGAAAGGTTCTATAGAGTAGATAAATCAAGAAAAGGAAATGGAACAGGACTTGGGCTTGCCATTGTAAAACATATATCAAAAAGCTTCGGTGGAGATATTTTTGTAGAATCAGAATATGGAAAAGGATCAACATTTATATTTAAAGTAAAGCATATATAATATTTATGAAGAAGAGGTAGTTTTTAAAAGACTGCCTCTTCTTTTCTATTTAAAAATAGTTTTGTTAAAATTTTTTAACTTAGAGATAATATTAGCTTAATTTAAAGATAATATGAGTTTAATATTGATGGAATATTATATAGACATAGGGACAAGAAAAGAAAATTAAAAAAAGGGGATATATAAAATGAAAAAAAGAAATTTGAGATTATTATGTTTAGCAGGAGTTTTAACATTATCAGTAGGAGCCTTTTTAGGGTGTGGTGCAAAAACTGAAGGAGAAGGAAAAAAAAGTATAACAATTAGTGGATCGTCAGCAATGCTTCCTTTAATGGAAACTTCAATTGAGAAATATGGACAAGAGAACTCAGAAGTAGTTATAAATGCGCAAGCAGGAGGATCAGGAACAGGGCTTTCGCAAGTGCTAGAAGGAACAGTTAATATAGGAAATTCAGATGTATTTGCTGAAAAGAAGTTAGATGAAAAAGATGCAAAAGAGTTAGTAGATCATAAAGTAGTAGCACAAGGGTTTGCAGTAGTTGCAAGTAAAGAAGCTGGAGTTACAAATTTAACTAAGGCACAAATTAAAGATATATTCTCAGGAAAGGTTAAAAATTGGAAAGAGGTTGGTGGAAAAGATTCTGAAATAATGGTTATTCACAGACCAGAATCATCAGGAACAAGAGCAACCTTCACAGAAACAATATTAGATGGAGATAAAGAAATAGAAAATGATTCAATAGGGGCAACTCAAGATAGTAATGGAGCAGTTTTAAATACAATGAAAAATCACCCAGGAAGTATAAGTTATGTAGCAATGACATATATGAAAACTGATGAAGCAAAAAATGCACTTCAATTAGTTTCAATTGATGGAGTTGAGCCAACAAGCGATAATATCAAAGCTGGAAAATATAAGTTCTGGTCATGGGGACACATGTATACAAAAGGAGAAGCAACACCAGAAGTAAAAGAATTTATTGATTTTGTTGGCGGAGAAAAGAATGCAGATACTATAGAAGAGTTAGGACTTATACAAGGTAGTGAAATAAAAGAATAATAGGTGAGGTAAATGAAAAAAAGAAGCTTTAAAGAAAAACTTATAAATGATTATTTAGGAAAAGGGTTTTCATCAGTTTGTGCGTTAGGAATAGTATTAATAACATTATTAATTATATTTTTTATAGGTGCAAAAGGAATAAAATTATTCACAGAAAATGGAATACATGTTTTAGATTTTCTATTCACAGATAACTGGAATCCAGGAGGAAGCACTAGAAGCTTCGGAGCATTATCATTTATATTAGGATCAATAGTGGTTTCAATAGGTGCGGTACTTATAAGTGCACCTATTGGAGTAGCACTTGGTATATTTTCAAATGTTATATCTAAAAAACTTGGAGAAAAAGTGATAAAGCCATCATTAGAAATATTAGTTGGGATTCCTTCAGTAGTATATGGATGGGTAGGAGTATCTGTTATAGTACCTAAAATTAAAGAGATATTTGGTGGGACAGGCTTCTCGCTTTTAGCAGGAATAATAGTTTTATCAATAATGATACTTCCGACAATAGCAACTCTTTCGATAGATGCTATTAAAGCAGTACCAAAAGAGCATATAGAAGGATCTTATGGTCTTGGAGCAACAAGGTGGCAAACTATAAAAAATGTAATAGTAAGAGAAGCAAAAGGTGGGATTCTTACAGGAGTAGTTCTTGGAGTGGCAAGAGCTTTTGGAGAGGCACTTGCAGTTCAAATGGTAATTGGAAATGCAGTAAGACTTCCAGATGGTTTAACAAATTCAGCAACAACATTAACAAGTATTTTAACGATGGATATGGCGAATACAGTATCAGGAACAGCTTGGAATAATTCACTTTGGTCTATGGCTTTAATACTTTTAATAGTTTCATTTACATTTATATTAATAATTAGAAAGTTTGAAAGAAAGGGTGAAAAATAAATGAATGCAAAAATAAAAGATAAAATAGCAACAGGTGTATTTTATACAATCAGTATGGCAGTAGTATTTATTTTAGCCGCCTTTCTTATATATGTACTAAAAGAAGGAATAGGAATGATATCTATTGACTTTTTAACTAGTAAACCAAATATGACATCAAAAGGTGGGGGAATAGGACCACAAATTTTCAACTCAGTTTATATGTTAATAATTTCTCTTCTTATAACAGTTCCAATAGGAATTGGGGCAGGTATATATTTAGCAGAATATGCAAAAGAAGGATTTATATTAAGATCAATAAGACTTTGTTTAGAAACTATGTCAAGCTTACCTTCAATTGTAAT
This sequence comes from Clostridium sp., assembly GCF_051650885.1. GTDB lineage: Bacteria > Bacillota > Clostridia > Clostridiales > Clostridiaceae > Clostridium. Next base: position 47,800 of record NZ_JBOFRG010000062.1, on the reverse strand, counting down.
AGGAATGTTTGGATTACTTATTTTTGTTAATATGTGTGGATTTGGATATTCAATAATAGCAGGTGCATTATCAGTAAGTATATTAAACATTCCTGGGATGACAAGAATTTCAGAAAGTGCAATAAGAGTAGCATCAAAGAAAGTTAAAGAAGCCTCATTAGGGCTTGGAGCAAGTAGATGGCAAACTATAAGAAGAGTAATATTACCAACTGCAATGAAAGAAATATTGACAGGGATTATCCTTTCATCAGGAAGAATTTTTGGAGAAGCAGCAGCCTTTTTATACACAGCAGGCTTAAGCTCAGGAAGCTTAGATTTTAGCTCAATAAGTCTTACAGACAATACATCAGCTTTTTCGTTATTTAGACCAGCTGAAACTTTAGCAGTTCATATATGGAAATTGAATTCAGAGGGAGTAGTTCCAGATGCAGCTCAAATAGCAAATGGAACAGCAGCAGTTCTTATAATAATGGTACTTTTATTTAATATTATAGCTAAGTTAATAGGAAATAGATTGGAGAAGAGATACAATGGAGAATAAATGTATAATAGAAACTAAAAATTTAGAATTATATTATGGAACAAATAAAGCTTTAAGAGATATAAATATAAAAATAAATAAAAATGAAGTAACAGCATTAATTGGACCTTCAGGATGTGGTAAAAGTACATTTTTAAGAACTATAAATAGGATGAATGACCTTATTGATAGTGTGAAAATTGAAGGAGAAGTTTTGTTTGAAGGTGAAAATATTTTTGCTGAATATGATGAAATAGCCCTTAGAAAAAGAATTGGAATGGTATTTCAAAAGCCAAATCCATTTCCAATGTCAATTTACGAAAATGTAGCATATGGGCCAAGAATACACGGGGTAAAGGATAAAAAGATATTAGACAAAATAGTAGAAAAAAGCTTAAGAGGAGCGGCACTTTGGGAGGAAACTAAGGATAGACTTAAAAAATCAGCAATGGGACTTTCAGGAGGTCAACAACAAAGGTTATGTATAGCAAGAACACTTGCAGTATCTCCAGAAATTATTCTTATGGATGAACCAACATCGGCATTAGATCCAATATCTACAAATAAGGTAGAGGAGTTAATAGAAACACTTAAGAAGGATTATACAGTAATAATAGTAACTCATAATATGCAACAAGCAGGAAGAATTGCAGATAAAACAGCATTCTTTTTAAATGGAGAAGTAATAGAATATGGTAAAACAGAAGACATATTTTATAAACCAAAGGATAAGAGAACAGAGGATTATATTACAGGAAGATTTGGATAAGGAGATGAATTTATGACAAGAGAGGGACAACACACAAAAATAACTGATATTAATAAAAAAATTTATAAAATGGCAAATGGATTTATAGAACAATTTGAAATGACAATGGAAGCATTAAAGAAAAATGATTTAGAGTTAGCTAAAAGAGTAATAGAATATGATGATAAAATTGATTTGCTTCAAAAAGAAATAGAAGAAGAATGTATAAAGTTTATAGCAACAGAGCAGCCTGTAGCAAAAGATTTAAGAAGAGTATTTACAGCAACTAAAATCGTAACAGATATAGAAAGAATGTCAGATCATACAGTAGATATTAGCAAGATAGTATTATCAAACAAGAGAGATAGCTACATTGAAGAAGCTAAAAAGCTTTGGATTATGGAAGAAAAAATAATAAGTATGATAAGACTCTCAATAAAAGCATATGTAGAAAGAGATTTTGATTTTGCATATAAGATTTGTAGATTAGATGATGAAATAGATAGGATGTATAATGAGGTTTTTGATAATATACTAGCACTTATCAAAAAAGATGATAGTAAAATATCTATTGGAACTAAGCTTATGTTTGTTTCAAAGTATTTAGAAAGAATGGGAGATCATATAACAAATATATGTGAATGTATAATATTTATAAAAAATGGAGAATATATTGATTTAAATGACTAAGGATAGGGAATTGAAACCTATCTTTTTTCTTTTGCATAAAAACCAAAAAACTACAAAAAATGATTTTTATTTACAAAATAATAACAATTTGTTAATATATCCTTAGTATAAAAAGGGAAGGTAAGAGATTATGGGAAAGAAAAAATCTATAAAAAATAAGTTGTTATTATTGTTACCAGTAATAATAATAAGTGCAATTTTATCTAATGGTATTGGAATTATGAATATTTATAATCTTTCAGAGCATGTATTAGAAAGAGATTTAGAAAATGGGACAGATAGAGCAGGAAGAGCTTTAGATGATTACTTTTGGGGAATAGAATTTAGAATGGAAACAATTCAAAGATCAGGGGTAATACAAAAGGAAGTTAAAGAAAAGAAATTTGAAAATACTCAATTATTATTAAATGGATTAAAAGGGTCAAATAGTTTAAATGATGTAATAATAAGTACAACATTTAGAAGTGGTGATGATATAAATTTAATAAGTCCTAATATAGATATAAAGAAAAAGGGACTTAAAAAGGTAATTGATGATGAACATTATGATAGAGCAATAAAAGAAGATTATATTTGGGTAGGTCCTCATAAGGACAAGCTTACAGGAAGAGATATTTTATCTATTTATAAGACTGTTAAAGATAAAGATAAGCCAATTGGGGTTATGGCTATGAATATAGATTTTAAAGATATACAAGTGTATTTCTTAGAATTAAGCTTTAGTAAATCAGGATTTTCAATAATGATGGACAGAGATGGAACTATATTATCTAATAGAAAAAATGAAGATGAACATATGAAGATTACAGAAAACAGTGTATTAAAAGAAATTGCACAAAGTAGTGGTGATGGTAGTGGTAGTATAGATTTATATGGAGAAAAATATTTTTATAAATCTAAGGATATAGAAAAGACAGACTGGAAAATGGTAAGTATGATTTCAACTAATGAATATAAAGCTGAAAGAGTAAGCATGATGATGGTTCAAATAGGTATACTTATCTTAGTGGTACTTATAAGTATTTGGGTAATAGTAAAAATATCAAATAATATAAAAAATAGAATCGAGAGCATACGAGATGGAATGAAAATTATTGGTGATGGAGATTTACAAGAAAAAATAGTTGTAGATGGAAATGATGAAATACAGGATATAGCAAGCTCTTGTAATTTAATGGTTGAAAACTTCAAGGGAATGATAGAAGAAACTAAAAATACTTCAAAAGTTTTAGGTGAAAAAAATGATATATTAGATAAATCCTTTGATGAAATTGCAAATGCAACTACACAAATAGCATCATCGATAGGGCAAGTTTCAGAAGTTACAAATGACCAAGCAGAAGAAACAGAAAATGTTGTAAGGGAAATTGAAGACTTATCAGAGGCTATAGACAATATTGCAAATTCAGTTCAAAAAACTTATAGCGGATTTGAAAACATGCAAAAGGTAAGTGGGAATGGATTAAACATAATGAAAAACTTAGTAGAAAGTTCTGTAGATACTAGAAGTGTAACTAAGAAAATAGAAAAAAGTATTACAAATATAAATATAAGTTCAAATGAAATAAAAGATATAATAGACTTAATAAACTATATTGCAGAGCAAACAAATTTACTTGCATTAAATGCAGCTATAGAAGCAGCAAGGGCAGGGGAATATGGAAAAGGGTTTGCAGTAGTTGCAGATGAAATAAGAAATTTAGCAGAGCAAAGTACAGAAGCTACAGAGAAGATAGAAAAAATAATAAGTGGAATGCAAGAAAAAATAGAAGATGCAGTATTAAAAATAGAAGATGTGGATAAAGTTATAAATAAGCAAACAAAAGATGTAGGAGATACAGAAGAAGTATTTAAAGACATTGTGTATCAAATAACTGAATTAACATCAAAGCTTGGAGAAATTGATAGCTTAAATAAAGGAATGCTGCATAAGAAAGAGGCTATTTATGATGCAGCACAAGCATTATCATCTGGAATAGAAGAAACATCAACATCTACTGAAGAGGTTTCATCATTTACAGACGAACAGCTAGTTTTAATAAAAAAATTATTACAATTAAAGGATGAAATTGTAATTTTAAATGATAATTTATTGAATGGACTTTCAAAATTTAAAATATAAATAATAAAATATACCGCCTCGATAATAGAGCGGTATATTTTTATACTATAAATGAAGGGAATAGTTAAGTAAAACTAGGCGTAATTTGTTGACTATATATATATATTAATGTAATATAACTAAGAAACACTAGTTTTATTAAAGGGAGTGAAGAAATATGAAAAATATGATTAAAGAAGTCCTTCCTGAAAGTATTGCAGAAGAAGTTGGAATTGAAGTAGGAGATTTTCTACTATCTATAAATGATAAAGATATTGATGATATTATTGATTATAGATTCCTGTCTGTTGATGATGAGTTAACATTACAAATTGAAAAAGCAGATGGTGAAGTCTGGGATATAGAAATAGAAAAAGAGCCAGGTGAAGAACTTGGACTTGAATTTGGTGGCGGAATAATGGATAAAGCTAAAAGTTGCACAAATAAGTGTATTTTTTGTTTTATAGACCAAAATCCAAAAGGAATGAGAGAAACTATCTATTTTAAAGATGATGATTCAAGATTATCTTTCCTTCAAGGAAATTTTGTTACTTTAACAAATATGAAGGATGAGGACATTGATAGAATTATAAAATATCATATAAGTCCAATCAATATATCAGTACATACAACGAATCCAGAACTTAGACGAGAAATGCTTAATAATAGATTTGCAGGCGAAGTTTATGAAAGAATGGAAAGACTAGCTAAAGAAGGCATACATATGCATGCTCAAATAGTATGCATACCAGATATAAATAATGGAGAAGAGCTTAAGAGAACAATAAATGATTTATATAAGCTTTATCCATATGTAAATAATGTTGCAATTGTACCGATTGGAATGACTAAATTTAGAGAAAATCTTAAAAAGCTTAGAAGATTTACAAAGGAAGAATCTATTGAAACAATAAACTTTATAAAAGAAATGCAAGAAAAGTTTTATAAAGAAGTAGAAGAACCATTTGTAAGACTTTCAGATGAATTTTATGTTGTTGCAGGTATTGATGTTCCAGATGCAGAATTTTATGATGGATATTCACAAATTGAAGATGGTGTAGGATCTATAAGATATTTTAGAAATAGAATTATGGAAGATCTTAAAGATTTAGATTTAACTAAGGGTGGAAATTATACAAGTGTTACAGGTACACTTGCATATGAAGAAGTAAAATCTGTTATGGATAAAATAACAGAAAAAAATCCTAAGGTTAAAATAGATGTTAGACCTATAACAAATAATTTTTATGGGGACACAATAACAGTTTCAGGACTTATAACAGGAAAAGATATAATAGAACAACTTAAAGGTAATATAGAAACTAAATATTTAATAATGCCTGATAATATGTTTAGAAGAGGATATGAACTAGGAAGTTCTGAAGTACCTGTTATGTTAGATGATACAGTTATAGCTGACATAGAAAAAGCTTTAAATGTAGAAGTAATAGTATGCGATTATAGTGGTGATGATTTAATATCACTGTTAAATAAACACAACGAGGAGGAATAAAAAATGGGTAAGCAAATAGTTGCCATAGTAGGAAGACCGAATGTAGGGAAATCTACTTTATTTAATAGATTAGCTGGAAAGAGAATCTCAATAGTTGAAGATACTCCAGGAGTTACTAGAGATAGAGTATATGCACAAGCAGAATGGTTAAATTATAATTTTACAATGATAGATACAGGTGGTATAGAGCCTGAAAGAGACGATATCATAGTAAAGCAGATGAGAAGACAAGCAAACATAGCTATTGAAACAGCAGATGTTATAGTATTTATAGTTGATGGAAAAGAAGGTATAACAGCAGCAGATGAAGAAGTTGCTACAATGCTTAGAAAAAGTAAAAAACCAGTAGTTTTAGTTGTTAACAAGGTTGATTCTTTAAAAGAAGAAGAAAATGCTTGGGAATTCTATAATTTAGGTATAGGTGAGCCTATAACTATATCGGCATCACAAGGTTTAGGTCTTGGAGATATGTTAGATAGAGTTGTAGATGGATTTGATAAAAATGCAGGTGAAGAAGAGGATGATGAATATATCAGAATCGCTATGATTGGTAAACCAAACGTAGGTAAATCATCACTTGTAAATAGATTATTAGGTGAAGATAGAGTAATAGTATCAAATGTTCCTGGAACTACAAGAGATGCTATTGATAGTTACTTAGAAACTGAAGAAGGTAAATTTATATTAATAGATACAGCTGGAATCAGAAGAAAAAGTAAAGTAAAAGAAGAGATTGAAAGATATAGTGTTGTTAGAACTTATACAGCTATTGAAAGAGCTGATGTATGTATCTTAATGATAGATGCAGAAGATGGAATAACAGAACAAGATGAAAAAATAATTGGATATGCTCATGAAATGAGAAAAGCAATTATGGTAGTAGTTAATAAGTGGGATCTTATAGAAAAAGATGATAAGACTTTAGATAAGTATAAAAAAGACTTACAAAGTAAATTGAAATTCTTAGGATATGCACAATACTTATTTATTTCAGCATTAACAGGGCAAAGAAGTCATAAAGTTTTAGAAGTAGCTAAAAAATGTTATGACAACTACTCAAAGAGAATATCAACAGGTATATTAAATGATGTTATAAGTAGAGCAGTTCTTATGAAAGAGCCACCAGTTGTAGGAATAAAGAGAATGAAAATTTACTATGCAACTCAAGTTGCAACAAAGCCACCTAAGTTTATATTCTTTGTAAATGATCCAAGTGCAACACACTTCTCATATCAAAGATACTTAGAGAACCAATTAAGAGACAGTTTTGACTTTGAAGGAACAGGTATTCAAATAGAATATAGGGAAAGGAAGTTATAAAAATGAAAAAAATTGGATTTATAGGGGGAGGTAGTTTTGGAACTGCCTTAGGAGTACAATTAGCAAACAAAGGTGAAAGTGTAGTAATATACGATAGAAATCTAGATGTTTGCACTGATATAAATGTGAATAGAAAAAATGATAAATATATAAAAGGTCTTTCTATTCCTGAAAATGTTAAAGCAACTACGGTAATGGATGAAGCTATTTTAGGTATGGATTACCTTGTAATTGCAGTTCCATCTCATGTTATAAGAAGTATAGCGAAAGAGATAAAAGGAACGATTGATAAAAATACAGTAGTTATATCTATTGCAAAAGGAATAGAAGCAGAAACAAACAAAAGATTATCAGAAGTATTAGAAGAAGAACTAGAAAATCCAATAGTAATACTTTCAGGACCAAGTCATGCAGAGGAAGTTGCAATAGGACTTCCAACTACATTAGTTTCAACATCTAATAAAATGGAGTATGCAGAAAAAGTTCAAGAATTATTTATGACAAGTTCTCTAAGAATATACACTAATGATGATATTATTGGTGTAGAGATTGGAGGTGCGATTAAAAATATAATTGCACTTGCAGCAGGAGTAGGGGATGGTGTAGGTTATGGAGATAACTCAAAGGCCGCTCTTATGACAAGAGGAATGAAAGAAATTTCAAGAGTTGGAATAGCTCTTGGAGGAAAAGCAGAAACATTTTATGGACTTACAGGAATGGGTGATTTAATAGTTACATGTACATCACTTCATTCAAGAAATAGAAGAGCTGGTATTTTAATAGGAAAAGGAAAAACTTTAGATGAGGCTCTTGAAGAAGTTGGAATGATAGTTGAAGGTGTAAAAGCTTGTAAGGCTTTCCATGAGTTAAATAGTAAGATAAACGTAAGTATGCCAATAACAGAAGGACTATATAATGTGTTATTTAAAGGTAAAAAGCCAGATGATGTAGTTCTAGAGTTGATGGGAAGAGAAAAGAAAAACGAAGTTCATTAGAATAGATAGTAAAGCTATGTAAATTAATTTATACATAGCTTTATTTTTTTTGAATTAAAAGAGAAAAAACAGGTATTTATTCCTAAATCAAACATATTAATAGAGTATGAAAAATATTTATTTTAAAAGATTCATTTAAATATAAAAAGTAGTATATAAATGAAAAAGTTAGAATATATATATATTATCAAAAATACTTAGGAGGTAAGGACTCTTGGATAGCTTTACAATTTATAAAGACATAGCTGAAAGAACCCAAGGAGACATATATGTAGGAGTTGTTGGGCCAGTTAGAACAGGAAAGTCAACTTTTATTAAAAAATTTATGGATCTTATGGTAATACCAAAGATAGACAACTCATTTAAAAAGGAAAGAGCAAAGGATGAGCTTCCACAAAGTGGATCAGGAAAAATGATACACACAACAGAACCTAAATTTGTGCCTAATGAGGCAGTAGAAATTGAAATTGATGAAGATGTAAAATTCAAAGTAAGAATGGTAGACTGTGTAGGTTATATAGTGAAAGAAGCATTAGGATACTTAGATGGAGAAGATGCTAAAATGGTTAATACTCCATGGTATGATTACGAGATACCATTTGAAGATGCAGCAGAAATAGGGACAAGAAAAGTTATAACTGATCATTCAACAATTGGATTAGTAATTACAACAGATGGAAGTATAACAGGTCTTGAAAGAGAGGATTATGTTGAGGCGGAAGAAAGAGTTATAGCAGAACTTCAAGCCATAGACAAACCTTTTGTAGTAATATTAAATAGTTCTAGAGCAAGTTCACCAGAAACATTAGATATAAAGGCAGAAATGGAAAAGAAATATAATGTATCTGTAAAACCAATGGATATATCTAATATGGATGAAGGTGATATAGAAGAATTGTTTAGCCAAGTACTTAGAGAGTTCCCAGTAAAAGAAGTTAATATTGATATTCCAGAATGGCTAGAAAATTTAGAATCAGATCACTGGTTAAAAATGAATTTCTTTAACATAATAAAGGGAATGAGCAAAAACATATCAAAAGTAAGAGATATTAAATTATCTTTAGATTTTATGAAAGAAGAAGATAATTTAGGAGAAACTTTAATAAAAGAGATAGATTTAGGTGTAGGAACAGCAAATGTGGTAATGAAACCTAAAGATGGAATATTTTATAAAGTTTTAAGTGAAATGTGTGAATTAGAGGTAGATTCAGAAACTAATCTTTTAAGCATAGTTAAAGAATTAAATACTGCTAAAAAAGAATATGATAAAGTTAAGGATGCTTTAAAAGATGTAAATGAAAGTGGATACGGTTTAGTAGCGCCACAACTTAAAGAAATGAAGTTTGAAGAGCCGGAAATAGTGAAACATGGTGGACAATATGGGGTTAAGTTAAAAGCAAGTGCACCATCACTACATTTCATAAAAGCAAATATTCAAACTGAGATTAGTCCTATTATGGGAACTGAGAAAGAATCAGAAGAGCTAGTAAAATCTTTATTAGAGCAATTTGAAAATGATCCTGCAACACTTTGGCAAAGCAATATGCTTGGTAAGTCATTAGAAGTCTTAGTAAAAGAGGGCTTACAAAAGAAACTTTATAAAATGCCAGAAGATGTTCAAAATAAAATTCAAAAGACATTACAAAAAATCATCAATGAAGGAAATGGTGGTTTAATCTGTATAATTCTATAAGAGATTAAAAGAAACTGCATTTGTAGTTTCTTTTTTTGTACATAATATAATCAAAAATAAACTTTAGTAATATATTAAAAGTAAGAAATATTATTTTATACAAAAAATCTAAGGCTTGGTGAAGTTTATGGAAAAAAAGTATAATGCATATAAAAAAATTGGAAAGATAGATAAAAAACTATTAAAAGATTTAGGAATAGACTTTAACAATGAGGTGTATATTGATAAAAGTGTCTTAAACCATATAAAAAAAAGACATAAAAAACAATTAACAAAAAATATCATAAAAAATATAAGTACAGTAATTGAAAAAGTTATTAAAGCTCCAGAATATGTAGGTATAAGTAAAAATGAAAATAATATTTCTTTAAAATTTATGAAAAAAGTAGATATTCAAATTGTCGTAGTATTAAATTTTGATTTTGAAGAAGGATATATATATATTGCAACTATGTATCCTCTTATAAAGAAAAGATTTGAATCAAAGGTTGAGAGTGGGGATGTTTTAAAGATTAGTGGATAAAAAATTTGAAAAAATATATAATAAAAACAGAAGTTTAATTTTAAGATAGAGAGGCTTCTTATATATCTTAAAAAGAAACAAAAGAAAAAGGAGGAAATAATAATGAAAAAGGTAGCGGTTATATTTAATGGTGGAACTATTTCAATGAAGGTAGATGAAAGAATACAAGCAGCAGTTCCAAGTCTTAGTGGGGAAGAAATAATGGCCATGGTGACAGGAATAGAAGGACATGCTGAGGTGGAAAATCATAGTTTTTCAAGTCTGCCTTCACCACATATTACACCAAAAATTATGTTAGAACTTGCAAAATATACACAAAAAATAGTTGATAGAGATGATATAGATGGAGTAGTTATAACTCATGGAACAGATACTCTTGAAGAAACAGCATATTTCTTAGATATTACAGTAAAAACAAAAAAACCAATTGTAGTTACAGGTGCTATGAGAAGTAGTTCAGAACTTGGATATGATGGACCTTTTAATTTAGCTACTTCTATATGTACGGCAATATCGGATGAAGCTAAATCAAGAGGAGTAATAGTTTGTTTTAATGGGGAATTAAATGATGCAAGAGAAGTTACTAAAGCAAACTCTATGGCATTAAATGCCTTTAGGACACCAAATTTTGGACCGGTAGGTATAGTAGATAATAATAAAGTTATTTTCTATAGAAAAGGAAAAAAAGGAATAAAAATGTGCCCAGAAAGCTTAGAAAAAGATGTTGCATTAGTTAAATGTGTAGCGGGGATGGAGTCAGATTATTTAAATTACATAGTAGAGAAGGGAATTGGCGGAATTGTAATTGAAGGTATGGGAAGAGGGAATATTCCACCTAAAATGGTTGAAGGGGTTAAAAAAGCATTAGATAAAGAGATTCCGGTAGTAATTGTTTCAAGATGCTTTGAAGGAAGAGTGTTTGAATCCTACGGTTATGAAGGTGGTGGGAAACATTTAAGAGATATGGGTGTAATCTTTGGAGATAATATGCCAGGACAAAAGGCTAGAATAAAGTTGCTTATAGCCATAAATTCAAAGGTTAAAAAAGAAGAAATTATGGATATTTTTGAGCAAGGGTTATATGAACATAGTATATAAACGAATAAAATAGAGAAGAGATAGGAAGAATATTCGAAATAAACAAAATAATAATAAAAAAGAAGTTGACATCATTCGTTAAAGTTGTTAATATAATGTTAACGAGATAACTCATATATGGCAATAATACGGTTTGCCGTTTCTACTAGATACCTTTAAATATCTAACTATGAGCAACAAGGATAGAATAACTTCTAAAGCTGTTACGATTAGTATTTTAATTGTAATGGCTTTTTGTATTTTAAGGGGGAAAAGAGAATGAATGAGAAAAAATCATTTTTTGAAATCTTAGACAATAAAAATGTAGATTTTAAAAAGGAAATTATTGCAGGGGTAACAACATTTTTAACTATGGCGTACATTATTGCTGTAAATCCTAATATTTTAGGTGATACGGGAATGGACAAGGGGGCACTTGTTACAGCTACATGTTTAGCAGCTGGATTTGCAACTATTTTAATGGGAGCATTTGCAAACTTACCATTTGCATTAGCATCAGGAATGGGACTTAATGCATTCTTTGCATATACGGTTGTATTAAAAGATCAGATTCCTTGGCAAGTAGCACTAACAGCAGTATTTATTGAGGGTATTATATTTATGTTAATGTCTGCATTTAAAATGAGGGAAGCAGTTGTAAAAGCCATTCCTATGAACATGAAATTTGCAGTTACAGCAGGAATAGGATTATTTATTGCATTTATTGGATTTACAGGTGGTGGAATGGTAGTACAAAATTCAGCAACACTTGTATCAATTGGAGATTTTACAAGACCAACTGTGTTAGTAGCATTACTTGGACTTATAATTATAGCAATTTTAGATAGAAAAGGTATAAAGGGTGCAATTCTTATAGGGATAGTAGCATCTACATTAGGGGCATGGGCGTATGCTTTATATGACCCAGCTTACGCAGCTGCCCTTGGAATTTATCTTCCAGAAGGAATAATAAAATTTGAAAGTATTGCACCTATTGCAGGGCAATTAAGATTAGATTATTTATTAAGACCAGAGGCTATAGGACCAATAATAACAATTGTATTTACTTTCTTATTTGTTGATTTCTTTGATACGATAGGAACACTTGTAGGAGTTTCATCAAGAGCAGGTATGCTTGATGAAGAAGGAAATGTTCCAAATGCAGGGAAAGCATTAATGGTGGATGCAATTGGGACAACTGCTGGAGCAGTTATGGGAGTTTCAACAGTAACAACTTTTGTTGAGAGCTCAACAGGGGTTGCAGCAGGAGGAAGAACAGGATGGACTGCTATAACTACAGGAGTATTATTTATAGTAGCTATGTTCTTCTCACCAATATTTATAGCAATACCAGCATGTGCAACAGCACCAGCTTTAATTTATGTTGGATTTTTAATGCTTGGGGCAGTTAAAAATATTGATTTTGATGAAATTAGAGAAGGCTTCCCAGCATTCCTAACAATAGCAGGTATGCCTCTTATGTATAGTATTGGAGATGGATTAACAATAGGGGTATTAGCATATGTATTTATAAATCTTATTTACAATATGTTCTTTGCAAAAAATGAAGAAGAAAAAATAAAAGTATCAGGGGTAATGATAGTTTTAGCTATAATATTTATAATAAAACTATTCTTATTATAAAAAAAGAAATATATGATGTTCTAGAGAAAGTTGAAAGACTTTGTTTAGAACATCATTTTTTTTATTAAAAATAAAATTCAAATGTTAATTTTGTGTGAACAAACCATTGACTTTATAGATAAGTACAAAGTAATATAGGATTATACTTTAAAAAAGAAGGAGGGGAGAGGTTTGGCTAGAAGTATGACTAGCTTTGGAAGAGCTAGTAGTAAAGAAGGTAGTGGAAGAGTTTTTTCAATAGAAATGAAAAGTGTAAATCACAGGTATTTAGATATGAATATTAGAATGCCTAAATTTATGTTTCCATTAGAAGAAAAAATACGTGGAATAATCAGTAGTCGTTTAAGTAGAGGAAAAGTTGATGTTTTTATAAATTTCAAAAGTTACTCTAAATCAAGCAATGAAGTTAAACTTGATAAAGAACTGGCTAAAAGTTATTATGAAGCGTTAAATGAAATGGCAGAGTTTTTAGAAATTGAAAATGATATTACGGTTTCAAAGATTTCAAAATTCCCTGAAGTCTTAAGTATAGTAGAAAAAGATGAAGACTTAGAAGAAACATATTTAGAAATAAACGATTTAATAAATAAATCTTTAGGTTTAATGATAGATATGAGAGAAAAAGAGGGAAATAAATTAAAAGAGGATATACTTTCTAAATTAGAGTATATTGAAGAAGGTTCCTTCAAAATAGAAGCTATAGGTGATAGAGTTCCAAAGGTTTATAAAGAAAAGCTTAGTGAAAGAATAAGAGAACTTACAGAGGCTAAGGAAGTAGATGAAAATAGATTAGCTATGGAAATTGCAATCTTAGCAGATAAGGCTACTGTAGATGAGGAGATTATAAGACTTAGGAGTCATATAATACAAATGAGAAGTACATTAGACCTTAATGAATCTATTGGTAGAAAATTAGATTTTATTGTTCAAGAAATGAATAGGGAGGCAAATACGATTGCTTCAAAATCAAGTGATATAGAAATGACTAATATAGTTATTGATATAAAAAATATAATTGAAAAAATTAGAGAACAGGTTCAAAATATTGAATAATAGGAGGAAAATAATGGGTATAAAGTTAATAAACATTGGATTTGGGAATATAGTTTCTGCAAATAGATTAGTAGCTATTGTAAGTCCAGAATCAGCACCTATAAAAAGAATAATTCAAGAAGCAAGAGATAGAGGAATGCTTATAGATGCCACTTATGGAAGAAGAACAAGAGCTGTTATAATAACTGATAGTGATCATGTTATTTTATCAGCAGTTCAACCAGAAACAGTAGCACACAGACTATCAAATAAAGATGATCATGATGATGAGGTAGATGAATAATGAAAAGAGGCGTTTTATTAGTTATATCTGGCCCGTCAGGTGCAGGGAAAGGGACTATATGTAAGGCGTTATTAGAAAAACGTGATGATTTACATATTTCAGTTTCTGCAACTACTAGAAGTCCAAGAGAAGGGGAAGTTGATGGTATAAATTATCATTTCTTAACTAGAGAGACTTTTAAAGAGAAAATACAAAACAATGAATTTCTAGAGTATGCAGAAGTATACGGAAATTTCTATGGAACTCCTAAGACGGATGTTCAAAAACTGTTAGATAGTGGAAAAAATGTAATTTTAGAAATAGATATACAAGGAGCGCTAAAGGTAAAAGAAAATAGTGAAGACGGTATATTTATATTTATACTTCCACCATCAATGGAAGAGTTAAAACAAAGAATCATTAATAGAGGAAGTGAAACACCAGAATCATTAATGACTAGATTTAAGGCAGCTTATAAAGAAATAAATTATATTTCAAAGTATAATTACGCTGTTGTAAATGATCAAGTTGATTTAGCAGTAGATAAAATCGAAGCTATAATAACAACAGAAAAATGCAGAGTAGATAGAATAAAAGATAAAATATTAGATTCCAAGGAGGGTTTTATACATGAGCAATTCTATGATTAATCCATCAGTAGATGATTTATTAAAAAAGGTGGAGGAAAGATACACATTAGTAACTTTAACTTCAAAAAGAGCGAGACAAATAATAGCAGGAAGCACACCATTAAGTGATGTGAAATCAAATAAACCATTAACAATAGCAATAAATGAAGTTAATGAAGATGCATTTGAATTTGAACTTCCAGAGGAGAAGTAAAAAATGTTTAAGGGGAAATGTGTTGTAGTTGGAGTTACAGGTGGGATTGCAGTTTATAAAGCATTAGATATAGTAAGTGCTTTAAGAAAGAAGGACATAAAAACAAAAGTTATTATGACTGAGTCTGCAACTAAATTTGTAGCACCATTAACATTTCAATCGATAAGCCAAAATATGGTTATAACAGATATGTTTGCTGAACCTAAAGCATGGGAGATTCAACATATAAGTTTAGCACAAGAGGCAGATATTATGCTTATAGCACCAGCTACTGCAAATGTAATAGGTAAGGTAGCAAATGGTATAGGGGATGATATGTTAACAACTACAATTATGGCAACAAAAGCAAAGGTTATATTTGCTCCAGCAATGAATACAAATATGTATGAAAATCCAATTGTTAGAGAAAATATAGAAAAGCTAAAAAGCTTTGGTTATGAATTTATTGAACCAGATGCAGGAAGACTTGCATGTGGAGATATAGGAAAGGGTAAATTACCAAAACCAGAGGTTATAGTTGACCATGTCCTTAAGGAACTATATCCTAAAAAAGATTTAGTTGGGAAAAATGTTGTAGTTACAGCAGGACCTACAAAAGCTAATATTGATCCTGTACGATTTATTACAAATAATTCTACAGGAAAAATGGGATATGCAATAGCTTTAGAAGCAAGAGACAGAGGTGCAAATGTTACTTTAATATCGGGAACTAAGAATTTAGAAGCTCCAAATGGGATTAATGTAATAAATGTGGAAACTAATAGCGAAATGCGAGAAAAGGTTTTAGAAAACTTTGGAGATGCAGATATAGTTATAAAGTCAGCTGCAGTTGCGGATTTTAAGGTTAAAGATTATAATACAGAAAAGATTAAGAAAAATGGTGATGATTTAAGCTTAGAGTTAACTAGTGATAGAGATATATTATTAGAACTTGGAGGTTTAAAGAAAAATCAGATTTTGGTAGGATTTGCAGCAGAAAGTAATTCTCTAATAGAAAATGCTAAAAGAAAGCTAGAAAAGAAAAATTTAGATTTTATAGTAGCAAATGATATTAAAGCTAAAGATACAGGGTTTGGTTCAGATGATAATAAGGTGTTTATTATTAAAAAAGATGGAAGTCTAAAGGAGCTTGAAACTATGTCTAAGAGAGAAGTTGCAATGAATATATTTGATAGTATATTTAATTAAGTTAAAAGAAAGCGCTTTGTAGCGCTTTCTTATTATATTAGAAGGGTGGTTTATTTTAAATGGAGCTTTATGCAGAAATAATAATAAATAGTGAAGCAATAGAAATAGATAGACCATTTACATATAAAGTAAAAGAAGAAATGAGAGATGAGATAGAAGTTGGACATAGGGTGCGCATTTCTTTTGGAAGCATGAAAGGATTTCTTCAAGGTTATGTAATAGGATTAAAAACAGAGTTTGAAGGTAACTATAGGTTGAAATCAATAAATAAAATATTAGATAAAGAACCCATACTTACAAGAGAAAATTTAGATATGATAAATTTTTTAAGAGAAAGAACATTATGTAAGTATATAGATGCAATAAGAGCATTAGTTCCAACAGGTATAACAAGAGGTATAAAGGAAAAAACAAAGAATGTTGTAAACATAAATAAAGAACTTACAGAAGAATTTTCAAAAAAGGAAAATTACAAGGAAGTATTCCAATTTATAAAAGATAATAAGGGGCTAAGTAAAGCTGAAATATCTAAAATGGGATATTCAATATACCTTGTAAATACGCTTATAAAAAATGAATTTTTAAAGGTTGAAGAAGAAACTATTTATAGATATAACGATAAATATTATGGACATGATGAAGAAAAAAAATTAACAATAGAACAAAAAGAAGCATTGAAAAAAATAAGAGAAACTTCTAAGAGGGGAGTTCTGCTTCATGGAGTAACAGGTTCAGGTAAAACAGAAATATATATGAATCTAGTGAAGGAAGCTTTAGAAAAAGGAGAGTCTGCAATAGTACTAGTACCAGAAATATCACTAACACCTCAAATGATAGAGAGGTTTAAGAGAAGGTTTAAAGATGTTGTAGGAGTTTATCATAGTAAGCTTTCAGAAGGTGAAAGATATGATGAATGGAATAGAGCAAAAGATGGAAAGACAAGGCTAATAGTAGGAGCAAGAAGTGCTATTTTTATGCCAGTTGTAAATCTTGGATTAGTAATTGTAGATGAAGAACATGAAAGCACATATAAATCAGAAACAAATCCTAAGTATGATACTAAAGAGGTTTGTGAATATTTAAGTCAAACAAAAAATATTAAATATATATTAGGAACAGCTACACCATCTATAGAAAGCTATGCAGATGCATTAGTGCAAAAGATAGAGCTTGTAGAATTGAAAAATAGGGTATTTAAAAGAGAAATGCCTAAAATTGATATAGTTGATATGAGGGAAGAATTAAAAGTGAAAAATCTTTCTATGTTTAGTAGAAAATTATATAAAGAAATAAAAGAGGCCTTAGACAATAAAAAGCAAGTTATTTTATTTTTAAATAGAAAAGGATTCTCAACTTTTATTTCTTGTAGAAGTTGTGGATATGTATTTAAATGTGATAAATGCGATATATCGATGGTATATCATAAAGAAGGATATTTAACTTGTAACTATTGTGGAAAACGAAAAAATGATGTGAAGGTATGCCCAAAGTGTAATAGTAAGTATGTAAAATTTTTTGGAGCAGGAACAGAAAAGGTTGAAGAAGAAACGAAAAAATATTTTAAAGATGCAAGAATATTAAGGATGGATAAGGATACAACTAAAGGGAAAAATTCCTATGAGGAAATATATAATACATTCAAAA
This sequence comes from Clostridium sp., assembly GCF_051650885.1. Taxonomy (GTDB): domain Bacteria; phylum Bacillota; class Clostridia; order Clostridiales; family Clostridiaceae; genus Clostridium. The sequence continues at coordinate 29,986 of NZ_JBOFRG010000062.1, read as the reverse complement.
ATGGAGAAGCAGATATTTTAATAGGAACTCAAATGATAACCAAGGGACATGATTTTAAAAATGTTCATTTAGTAGGAATCATAGCTGCAGATACTTCTGTGAACATACCAGATTATAGATCTGGGGAAAGAACCTTTGATTTAATAACACAGGTAGCAGGAAGAGCAGGAAGGGCAGAGGATAGAGGCCAAGTTGTAGTTCAAACTTATGACCCAGATAATAATTATATTAAATATGCAAGAGATGGAAATTATAAAGGGATGTTTAAAGAAGAACTCTCTATTAGAAAATTGATGAATTATCCACCCTTTGGTAAAATAATATATATAAAAGGTATTTCAAAGGATGAAGAAAAGTTAAGGGAGTTTATGAAATACCTATACAATGAAATTGAAAAAGAAAATTTAGATAAAATTGTAGTATTAGGTCCAACTAAATGTATAATTGGTAAAATACGTGAATATTATCGATATAGTATAATAATAAAAGGAAAAATAAATTATGAGGAAATACTTAATTTAAAAGATAAACTTTATAAATTAAATAAGAGTGTTTATAATGATATAAGAATAAGTATAGATATTAATCCAAATAGTTTATTATAGGAGGAAGAAAGATGGCAATAAGAAATATAAGAAAAAACGGTGACGATGTATTAAGAAAGAAAAGTAAAGTTGTAGATAAAATAGATAATAGAACATTAGTTTTAATTGAAGATATGATAGATACAATGTATGAGGCAGATGGTGTAGGACTTGCAGCACCTCAAGTTGGAGTATTAAAAAGAATTTTTGTAGTAGATATCTATGATGATTTTGGACCAAGAATATTTATAAATCCAGAAATATTAGACGTTAAAGGAAGCCAAGTTGGTGAAGAAGGATGTCTTAGTGCACCGGGAGAATTTGGTGATGTAGATAGACCAAACTATGTTAAGGTTAAAGCGTTAAATGAAAAAGGTGAACAATTTACTTTAGAAGCAACAGAATTCTTAGCTAGAGCAATTTGTCACGAGTATGATCATTTAGAAGGAACTTTATTCTTAGATAAGGTTATAGATTAGGGGGATAAAAAATTGAAGATAGTTTTTATGGGGACACCAGATTTTGCTGTTCCCTCTTTAGAAAGATTAATAGAAGAATTTGGAGTAATGGGGGTATTTACTCAACCAGACAAGAAAAAAGGAAGAGGAAAAAAGCTAGGTTTTTCAGAAGTTAAAGAAGTTGCAGTAAAGCATGATATTAAAGTTTTTCAACCAATTAAACTAAAAGATGACAGAGAGATGATTGAAGAACTTAAAGCTATGGAGCCAGACTTTATTATAGTAGTTGCTTTTGGGCAAATCTTAACAAAAGAGGTTTTAGATATTCCTAAATATGGATGCATAAACTTACATGGTTCAATCTTACCTATGTATAGAGGAGCAGCACCTATAAACTGGGCAATAATGAATGGTGAAAAAGTATCAGGAAATACAACAATGCTTATGGATGTAGGACTAGATACAGGAGATATGCTTATAAAAGATGAGGTAGAGATTCCTGAAGATATGACAGCAGGTGAACTTTATAACATTTTAAAAGAGAGAGGTGCAGATACTTTAGTACAGACTATTAATGGGTTAGTAGATGGAAGTATAACACCAGAAAAGCAAGAAGGTGAAACTTTTTATGCTAAAATGTTAAATAAAGATACTGGAATAATTGATTTCTCAAAAAGCGCAACGGAAATTCATAATAAGGTTAGAGGATTAAATCCATGGCCAATAGCGCATACAACTTATAAAGAAATGAATATGAAGGTTTATGAAACAGAAGTTTTCGCAGAAGATGGGAATAATGAAGACTTTGGTAAGATAGAAAAAGTATCAAAAGAGGGTATTTTAGTAAAAGCTAAAAAGGGAAAAATTTTAATTAAAAAAATACAGTTTCCAAATGGAAAACCATTAACAATAGAGCAATATATCAATGGACATAGTATAGAAATTTCAGAAATTTTAGGATAAAAGTGAAAGAAGAGGTATTTTATGAATAGCAGAAGCATAGCTATAAAGGTATTAAATAGAGTTTTACTAGAGGGGGCATATTCAAACATAGCCTTATCTAAAGAGTTAAATGAAAGTGATTTAAATAGTAAGGATAAGGCATTAGCAACAGAAATTGTATATGGAACGCTGAGACGTAAAAGAACTTTAGATATTGTTATAGGTTCATTTGTAAGAGATTTAAGTATGATGGATAAAAGAATACTTAATATATTAAGAGCGGCTATATATCAATTAAGGTTTTTAGATAAAATTCCAAGCTATGCAGCTTGTAATGAAGCAGTAGAGGCTGCTAAAAAAATATCACTTAAGGATTCAAAGCTTGTAAATGGTATTTTAAGAAATTATCTTAAAAAAGAAGGGAAAGTAAGAATAAAGTTTCCAAATGAAATTGAAAAAATATCATTTGAATATTCTTTTGAGCCATGGCTTGTAAAGCTATTTATAGAGCAGTATGGAGAAGAAAAAGCAAAAGTGATAATGAGAGGTTTAAATAAAACTCCAGGAATAACTATAAGAGTAAACAAACTTAAAAATAGTTTTGGAGAAGCGTATAATGAACTTGAAGAATTAGGGTATAACATAGAAAAAGGCGATTTAGCTAAAGATGCTATCTTAATTAAAAATGGAAGTTCAATTGAAAGCAATAAATTATTTGTTGAAGGGAAATGTACAGTTCAAGATCAAAGTGCAATGCTTGCAAGTTATGTACTAAATCCGGAAAAAGGAGATACTGTATTAGATATATGTAGCGCGCCAGGAGGAAAAACAACTCATATAGGTGAGATTTTAGAGAATACAGGAAAAATATTAGCTTTTGATATTCATGAAAATAAGTTAAACTTAATAAAAGAAAACTGTACTAGACTTGGAATTACAAATGTAGAAGTCTCTCAAATGGATGCAACAGTTTTAAATGAAGAGCTTATAAATAAAGCAGATAAAGTGCTTATAGATGTTCCATGTACTGGTTTTGGAATAATAAGTAGAAAGCCGGAAATAAAATGGAATAAAAGAGAAAATACAATGGGATTAATAACAAAAATCCAAAGAAGAATAATGAAAAATTCATGGGAATATTTAAAGTCAGGCGGTACAATGGTATATTCAACATGTACAATAAATAAAAAAGAAAATGAAGAGAATGTAAGATGGTTTTTAGAAAACTTTAAAGATGCAGAGTTAGAATTATTAAATGTTGGAAAAATGGAAAATATAGAATATACTAGAGATGGAATGGTAACAATATTACCAAATAAAAACATGGATGGATTTTTCATAGCAAAGATAAAAAAGATGTAAAGAGGAAAAAACATGAAGAATTTATTAGATTATAATATGGAAGAATTAAAAACCTTCCTTACTCAAAATGGAGAAAGTGCATTTAGAGCAAAACAAATTTTTTCTTGGATATATAATGGGGTATTTTCATTTGATGAAATGAAAAATATACCAAAATCATTAAAAGAAAAATTAAAAGAAGAATTTGTTATTTACATACCTGAAGTAGTAGAAGTTTTTAATTCTAATGTAGATGGAACAAAGAAAATGTTACTAAAATTAGATGATGAAAATTTAATTGAATCAGTAATCATGAAGTATAAGCATGGAAATACTATTTGCGTTTCAACACAAGTTGGATGTAGAATGGGATGTAAGTTTTGTGCATCTACAATAGATGGAAGAGTTAGAAACTTAACGTCAGGTGAAATATTAGGGCAAGTTTTAAGAGCTACTGAGGTAGAAGGCGAAAGGATTTCTAATATAGTATTAATGGGAAGTGGGGAACCACTAGATAATTATGAGAATGTAATTAAATTTTTAAAAGAGGTTAATAGTGAGTATGGACTTAATATAGGTCAAAGACATATAACATTATCAACTTGTGGATTAGTGCCTAAGATACGAGAACTTTCAAAAGAAGGGTTAAATGTAACTCTTGCAATATCATTACATGCAACTAGTGATGAAAAAAGAAGAGTAATAATGCCTATTGCAAACAAATATTCAATAGATGAAATTTTAGAAGAGTGTAAAAATTATATACTCGAAACAAATAGAAGAGTAACATTTGAATATTCATTAGTAAAAGATGTTAATGATGGGAAAGAAGATGCAAAGGCTTTAGGTAAACTTTTAAAAGGAATTTTATGTCATGTTAACTTAATCCCTGTAAATGAAATAAAAGAAAATACATTTAAGAGATCTTCAGAAAAGACTATAAGTGAGTTTGCAAAAATCTTAAAAGATGCAGGAATAGAAGCCACTGTTAGAAGGGAAATGGGAACTGATATAAATGCAGCTTGTGGGCAACTTAGAAGAAGCTATATGAAAAATAAAGCTTAAGGAGTAAGTGTTATGATAGAGTATAAAAGTGATGTGGGATGTACTAGAAGTTTAAACGAAGACTATTGTGGCTTGTATGAGGTCGAAAATTATGGAGTGTATGTTGTGGCAGATGGCATGGGTGGACATAATGCGGGAGAGATTGCAAGCAAGATGGCAGTAGAAAAAGTTATTGAATTTATTAGAGATACAATAGATGTACATTTAGAAAAAAGCTTGAAAATAGCAATTGAAAAAGCAAATGAAGAAATTTATAATTATGCTAAACAAACTGATGAATTGCAAGGAATGGGAACTACTATAACAGCGTTGTTAAGATTAGGTAAAAAAATAGTAATTGCAAATGTAGGAGATAGTTCTTGTTTTGGATTTACTGAAGGAAGAATGATTAAACTAACAAAAGATCATTCTCTTGTACAACAATTAGTTGATATAGGAAGCATTTCTTATGAACAAGCAAAAAAACATCCAAATAGAAATATAATAACAAGAGCACTAGGAACTGACTTAGATCTAGAAGTAGATACGTTTGTATTTGATGAATGTGAATATGAAAGATATTTACTTTGTACAGACGGGCTTACAAATGAAGTAAGCGATGAAGAGATAAACAAAATACTCATAGAAGAAAAAGACAATCCTTGCAATAAATTAGTAGAAAAAGCAAAAGAACATGGAGGCAAGGATAATATAACTGTGATGTTGTTTGGAGGAGATAGATAATATGAATGGGGAAGTGTTAGGCAATAGATATGAGCTTTTAGAAAAAGTTGGCGAAGGCGGAATGGCTATTGTATATAAAGCTAGATGTAATAAGTTAAATAGATTTGTTGCAGTGAAAATTCTAAAAAAAGAATATGCTGATAATAAGGAAATTGTAGATAAGTTTAAAGATGAAGCTATGGCAGTTGCAAAATTATCAGATATGAACATAGTAAATGTATTAGATGTAGGTACAGATGAAAATGAAAATTATATTGTTATGGAATATGTGAATGGGAAAACTTTAAAAGAGCTTGTAGATCAATTTGGAAGACTAAGTTATGATACAGCTATAACTATTTCATTACAAATAGCTAAAGCATTAGAATGTGCACATAAAAATGGGATAGTTCATAGAGATATTAAACCACAAAATATTCTTGTAACAAGTGAAGGTGTAGCTAAAGTTACTGATTTTGGAATAGCTAAATCAGTAGATTCTGCAACACTTACAAACACAAGCACTATATTAGGTTCTGCTCATTATTTTTCACCAGAGCAAGCAAAGGGTGGTTTAGTAGACTATAGAAGTGATATATATTCATTAGGTATAGTGATGTATGAAATGATAACTGGGAAAGTTCCTTTTGATGCAGATTCACCAGTTACAATAGCACTTAAACATATACAAGAAGCACCAATGAATCCAAAAGAATTAAATAGAAGTATGCCAGAAGCTTACGCAACTATAATACTTAAATGTATTGAGAAGGATGTAAATAAAAGATATTCAAATACAAAAGAACTTATAGAAGATTTAAAAAAGATTAAAAATAATCCTAATGCAACATTAGGTGAAGAAAAAACTTATTCTAAAGTAGGTAGTGAAACTATTATAATGGCACCTATTAAAGAAGATGAGATAAAAGAAGCAGAAGAGAAAAATAAAGAATATTATGATGAAGATGAATTAGACGGATATTATGATGAAGAAGAGGATGAAGAGGAAGAAGAAGAGGATGAAAGAAACGAAAAAAGTAGTCGTAAAGAAAAGAAGACTACAAGAAATCTTCTTATTGGGATAGCAGTAGCAGTAATAATTATTGTTGTTGGTGCTGGATCAATGTTTATGTTCCTTAATTCAAAGCCAAAGCAGAAAGTAGAAAATGTTAAAATTTCTAATGTTATTGGAATGACTGAATCAGAAGCACAAACAACTTTAGAAAATCAAGGATTAGTTGCACAATTTAAAGAAGTTGAAGATCCAGCAAAAGCAGGTACTGTTTTAAGCTGTAATCCATCAGTAGGTGCAGAAGTTCAAAAAGGTAGCACAGTACAGGTTACTATAAGTAAAGGTGAAGCCGGAATTGAAATACCAGATTTAAATGGATTATCTCAACAAGAGGCACAAAGTCAACTAAAAAGTTTAGGATTTACTACTATTTTAATTAGCCAAGAAAATAATGATAATGTACCAAAGGGTGATGTTATAGCAGTGACACCACAAATCGGTTCAAAAGCACAAAAGACAACACCTATAACTTTAACAATAAGCATAGGTCCTAAGATTGTAAAACAAAATGTACCAAACGTTGTAGGAATGAGCCAAGGGCAAGCAGAAGAAGCTCTTTCTAATGTTAATTTAAAGGTAAATGTTGTAACAAAAAATACAGAAGATCAAAGTCAAGACGGAAAAGTACTTAGTGTAAATCCAGGGGCAGGATCAAGTGTAAATGAAGGAACAACAGTTACAATAACTGTTGCAAAATACACACCGCCAACAACAGTTACAATACCAAACGTTGTTGGTAATGCAGGGAGTAGTGCAGCATCAGCTTTAGAAAACTTAGGTTTAACTGTTAATGAACAGGAAGCTTCAAGTGAAACTGTAGCCAAAGGAAATGTAATAAGTGTTACTCCGGGAGTAGGCGCAACTGTTAATAAAGGAAGTAGCGTAACTATAGTTGTTAGTACAGGACCTAAAGATGTAAAACCAGAGGGTGAAGGTGATGGTACAAAACCACCAGCATCAGGAGATGGTACAACACCAACTGTAACTCCAAATGCAGTTAAACCACAACAAGACACTGCGAAAAAAGAAAATTAAAGTTTTAAAAGACAATTGAGTTTATTCAATTGTCTTTTATTTTTTAAAAAACTAGAAAAATTTTTCTAAAAGGGGTATATTATAAATGAATAAGATATTTTGGAGGTAGCATGAAGGGAAGAATATTAAAAGGAATAGGCGGCTTCTATTACATAAAAACAGAAGATGAAATAATAGAGTGTAAAGCAAGAGGGAATTTTAGATATAAAGGACTAAAGCCAATGGTTGGTGATGAAGTAGAAATTGCAATTGAAAAAGGTAAGGGAAGAATAGAAAAGATTTATGAGAGAAGTTCAGAGCTTATAAGACCAACGGTTTCTAATGTAAATTTAGCATTTGTAGTTTTTGCAGTTAAGAATCCTGATTTGAACTTTGATTTACTAAATAGATTTTTAGTTTTATGTGAAAGTAATAACATAAGAGCAATTGTATGTTTAAATAAGGTTGATTTAGTAAGTGAAGAAGAAAAAAATGAGTTAAAAGAAAAAATAAATGAAATTGGATATGATGTTTTATTTATAGGAGCAAAGGAAGGCTTTGGATTAGAAAGTTTAAAAGAAGAAATAAAAGGTAATATTACTGTTTTATGTGGACCGTCAGGGGCGGGGAAATCTACCCTTATAAATAAGCTTACTGAAAGAGAGCATATGGAGACAGGGGAAGTAAGTGAGAAGCTAGGTCGTGGAAAGCATACAACAAGGCATAGCGAGCTTATAGAGGTTGAAGACGGGTATATTGTAGATACACCGGGATTTTCAACTTTAGATATAACATTTATAGATAAAGAAGATTTAAAAGAATATTTTCCAGATTTTTATGAGTATAATAATTCTTGCAAATATAGAGGATGTATTCATTATAAGGAACCAAATTGTGCAGTAAAGGAAGCTGTAGAAGAAGGGAAAATAAATAAATTTAGATATGAGTTCTACATAAGAACTTTAGAAGAAATTTTAAGTGGAAGGAAGTATAAATAATGATTAGTATAGCACCATCAATTTTATCAGCAGATTTTGCAAAATTAGGAGAGGAAATAAAATTATTAGATAAATCTAATGCAGAGTATATTCATATAGATGTTATGGATGGAAGCTTTGTACCAAATATAACATTTGGAGCACCAGTTGTAAAAGCTATAAGAAAATATACAAATAAAGTATTTGATGTACATTTAATGATAGAAAATCCAGGAAAGTTTGTAGATGACTTTATTGATGCAGGAGCAGATATAATTACAGTTCATTATGAAGCAGACAGACATATAGATAGAACTATAGGATATATAAAATCAAAAGGTGTGAAAGCAGGAGTTGTTTTAAATCCTGGGACACCAGTAGGGGTATTAAAAGATTTAGTTAAGAACTTAGATATGGTGTTAATAATGAGTGTTAATCCAGGGTTTGGAGGACAAAGCTTTATAGAGTATTCTATTGATAAAGTAAGAGAACTTAAAGAACTTAAAGATAAATATAATAAAGAGCTTTTAATAGAAATAGATGGTGGAATAAAAGAAGATAATATAAAGATCGTGTATGATGCTGGAGTAGATATAGCAGTGGCAGGTTCAGCCGTATATAATGGGGATATTTTTAATAATATAGATACTTTAATAGGGAAGACAAAGTAATGAAAGTTCTTATTGTAACAGGTGGGAATAAGCCAAGTTATAGATTATTAGAGAAGTATGTAGGGTATTCAGAGTATATCATTGGAGTAGATGGTGGAATAAATACATTGTATGAGCATAATATAAAACCAAATCTAGTAGTTGGAGATTTTGATTCAGGGAAAAAAGAAGCTTTAGAATATTTTAAGCGTATGGGGATTGAAACAAAAGGGTATAGTACAGAAAAGGATTATACAGATACTCATTTAGGATATAATATAGGGAAAGAAATGAAGGCTACAGAAATTTATATCTTAGGTGGAATAGGAAGTAGATTAGATCATACACTTGGGAATCTAGGATTATTTTTAACTAGCATAGAAGATAATATAAAGCTTATTATAGAAGATGATAACAACAAAATTTATTTAGGTAAAAAAAATGAAGTGATAAAAAGGGAAGAAGGAAAATATCTTTCTTTTCATGCATTGTCTGATGTTGTAAAAGGATTTACTATAAAAAATGCAAAATATGAATTAGAAGATTATGATTTAAAATTATTAGAGCCAAGAGCAATAAGTAACGAATTTTTAGAAGATAAAGATGTAACTATAGATTTTAAAGAAGGAAAAATATTGATATTAATTACAAATGACTAAATAAAAGTGGAAATAATTTATTTTTGTTGCATATACATATATAGAAATAAATTATTTTATACTTTTAGGAGGATTGTTTATGAAAATAGTAGCAATAAAATTACCAAAATTTTTATCTAAGATAGTTAGATTCTTTAGAAAAAGTAAATAAATACATAAGAAGTTATGTGAAAAATAAAAAAAATGCTTTTGCAAATATGCAAAGCATTTTTTTATTTGAACTATATTGCTCTTTCAACCTTACCAGATCTTAAACATCTAGTACAAACGTGAACTCTTTTTGGTGTTCCGTTAACTAAAGCTTTAACTTTCTTTAAGTTAGGAGCCCAAGTTCTCTTTGATTGACGATGTGAGTGACTGTATTGTACACCTGCAACAACGCCTTTATTACAAATTTCGCATCTTCTTGCCACTTGAAAACACCTCCTTGTTAGTGAAGATAAAATCTCTTCAATAGGACAGAATTCATTGTATCATAATATAATTATAATTTGCAAGTGAATTTTATAAAAAAATATAGAATATTACTTATAAATTAAGATAAATCTTGAATTTAATAGCTTTCTAAGATAAAATATAGATATGATATAGTATAGTATAGGAGGAAAAAGTAATGGTTGGATTTTCAAGAGAAAACGGAAAAGTACATTACTCAGAAGAAGTAATAGCTAAAATTGTTGGGCTATCAACAATGGAATGTTATGGAGTAGTTGGAATGGTGTCAAAAAGTGCCGCAGAAGGTCTTTGGGAATTAATAAGAATAGAAAACTTTAGTAAAGGTGTAAAAATAACTGTAACTGAAGATGAAAAATTGAATATTGAGCTTTTCATTATGGTAGAATATGGGATGAAAATATCTGTTATAGCTAATAATATAATTCAAAAGGTTCGTTATAATATAGAAAACTATACAGGATTAAAAGTATCGTCTATATCAGTAAATGTTCAAGCGGTAAGAGTCTAGGAGGTAAACTAATGGAATTTAAAAAAATAAATGGCCGTGATTTTTATAATATGGTTGTAAATGGTAGTAATAGATTGGCAGAACAAAGCGATTTTGTAAACGCACTAAATGTTTTCCCAGTACCAGATGGAGATACAGGAACAAACATGTCAATGACTTTCAAAGCGGCTGTTAAAGAAATAGAAAATATTCAGTCAGAGTCAATAGGGGAAGTCTCTAAAAAGCTTGCAAAAGGAGCTTTAATGGGGGCAAGAGGGAATTCAGGAGTAATTCTTTCACAAATACTAAGAGGACTTTCAAAAGGACTTGAAGGAAAAGATACAGTAGATTATAAAGGGCTTGCACACGCATTTGAAGAAGGGTCAAAGGCTGCATATAGAGCAGTTATGAGACCAACTGAAGGAACAATACTTTCAGTAATAAGAGCAACAGCAGAAGAAGCAGTAAAATTAGAAGAGCAAGAAATTGTAGCATTTATGGAAAAAATAACGGCAGAAGCTAAAGTGATGCTTGATAAGACACCAGAAATGTTACCAGCTTTAAAGAAAGCTAAGGTTGTTGATTCAGGTGGAATGGGATTATATATCATTCTTGCAGGAATGACAGAAGCTTTAAAAGAAGGAATACAAGCAGAAATTAAAGATATAAAAATAGGTGCTGGTGGTGGAGATGCTACTGGTGCAGGTGCAACTATTGATGCAGATAGCATTAAATTTGGATATTGTACTGAATTTATAATACTTGGAGATGCTAAAAAAGCAAAAGAGTTCCAAGATAATATAGAGTCTATGGGAGACTCTATGATTGTTGTTGGATACGAAGATGTAATAAAAGTTCATATTCATACTAATGATCCAGGTGCAGTTTTAGCTAAAGCAGTTCAGGTTGGAGAATTATCAAAAATTAAAATTGATAATATGAGAGAAGAACATAGAGAGCTTATAGCTAACGATAAAATGAGAGAAGATGCAAAGAAGCAAGAGGAACCAGAAAAGTATGGCTTCATAACTGTAGCTATGGGAAATGGAATTGCAAATATATTTAAAGACTTAGGTGTTAATAGTGTTATAGAGGGTGGCCAAACTATGAACCCATCAACACAAGATATATTAGACTGCGTTGAAAAAATAAATGCAGAAAATATTGTAATATTCCCAAATAATAAAAATATTATAATGGCAGCAGACCAAGCAGCTGAAATCTCAGAGAAAAATGTTGTAGTTATTAAAACTACAAGCATACAACAAGGAATAACACTTTTATCAATGTTTAACAAAGATGCTGAGCTTGAAGAAAACTTAGAAGAGTTAAATGAACTTTTAGAAGCTGTTAAGGTAGGATCAGTGACATATGCTGTAAGAGATACTGAAATGGATGGTATTGAAATTAAAGAAGGTAATATGTTAGGTCTTGTTGAAGGAAAGATAAAAGAAGTTGGAAGTGATAAGCTAGAAGTTGGAGAAAAGGTACTAGAAAACCTTGTAACTGATGATAGTGAGCTTATAACTATCTTCTATGGTGAAGATGTAACAGAAGAAGAAGCGAATAGCTTTGTTTCTAAAATAGAAGAAAAATACGAAGACTGTGATGTTCAATTATATAAGGGTGATCAACCATTATATTATTTATTAATGTCAGTAGAATAGAATGGAAATAAAAGCACCTTTTGGTGCTTTTATTTAATTAAGATAAAAAATATCTAAATAAAAGGAGGGTATAGCATTTTGGATATATTTTTAGGTGTTGAAAATATTAAAGGGATTGGGCCAAAGTCAAAAGAAAGGTTAAATAAGGCAGGGATTTTTACCCTTTTAGATTTACTGTTATATTTTCCAAGAGATTATGAATTTGTAAATGGTAATGAAGCTTTTAAAGAAATAGATGAAAGTGAAAGAAAAATATTAACATGTACTTTTAAAAGATTTAAAGGGAATATGCAAACTAAGAATAGGAAAACTATAACAACTTTAGAATTTGAGTATGATGGTCATATAATAGAAGGTAAGTGGTTTAATCAACCTTATATTAGGAGTAAGTTTAATTTTAATGAAAAGTACAATTTACTCGGAAAGTTTAAAAGTGTTGGAAATAAATTAGAGGTAATTAATCCAATTGTAAGTTCAAATCATTCTTTAGAAAGTGAAATAATTCCTAAGTATGCATTAAGGGGAGACCTTACAAATAATTTTTTAGTTAAGCTTATAGGAGATATTCTAGATAATGTAGAAATAAAAGAAACATTCCCAAAAGAGATTATAGAAAAGTATAAGTTTATATCTTTAGATAAGGCAATAAGGGAAATACACTATCCTAAAACAAAAAATGGATTAGAAATGGCTATTACAAGGCTTAAGTTTCAAGAACTTTTTACATATTCAATGAAGTTACTTCTTTTAAAGGATAGTATAAAAAAAGAAGTAGGAATAAAATATAAATGGACTGACAGATTAAAAGAACTAAAAGATAGTTTACCATTTCCCTTAACAGGAGCACAAACAGAAGTTGTAAGAAACATATTAAGAGATCAAAATTCAACATATCCAATGAATAGATTAGTTCAAGGGGATGTTGGTAGTGGAAAGACTATAGTAGCGCTTATAGGGCTTTTTAATGCTTATACAAACGGATATAAAGGTGTCCTTATGGCACCGACAGAAATATTAGCAAGTCAGCATTATGAAGAAGCTAAAAAAATATATGATGGTTTTGATATAGATGTAGAGCTTTTAACGGGAAGTACAAAAGATAAGGAAAAGAAAAGAATAAAAGAAAGAGCAAGAGAAGAAAAGCCTTTAATTTTGATTGGAACCCATGCGCTTATACAAGAAGATGTAGAAATAAACAATCTAGGTTTAGTAGTTACAGATGAGCAACATAGATTTGGAGTAGAGCAAAGAGCAAGGCTTGTTGGAAAAGGAAAAAAAGCTGATGTATTAGTTATGACAGCAACACCTATTCCAAGAACATTAGCTTTGTATGTGTATTCAGACTTGGATGTATCTGTAATTGATGAATTGCCACCAGGAAGAAAAAAGGTAGATACAAGGTTCTATGAGCAGAATAATAGAGATGCAGGATATAATCTTGCGAGAAGTGAAGTAGATAAGGGAAGGCAAGTTTATATCGTTTGTCCATTAATAGAAGAAAATGAAAAGCTAGAACTGAATTCAGTAGAAAAAATATATGAAGAACTTAAATATGGTGTATTTAGAGGTGTTGATATTGAATTCCTTCATGGAAAAATGAAGCCTAAAGAAAAAGATGAAATAATAGGTAGATTTAAAGATGGAGAAACCAAAGTAATTATATCTACAACGGTAATCGAGGTTGGAGTAAATGTTCCAAATGCAACTGTTATGATAGTTGAAAATGCCGAAAGGTTTGGATTAGCACAACTTCACCAATTAAGAGGAAGAGTTGGAAGAGGTAGCCATGAATCCTATTGTATATTAATAGCAAAAGCAAAAAGTGATAAAACTAAAAAAAGAATGGAAATTTTAGTGGAATCTACTGATGGATTTTATATTTCAGAACAAGACCTTAAAATAAGAGGGTCAGGTGAAATGTTTGGCAGAAGACAAAGTGGAGATGAAAGTTTCATCTTAGCTAATATATATGATGATATGAAAATATTAATTAAAGCTAAAAGTGATGCTGAAGGGATAGTGAAAAATCCAAATTATAATAAACTTATAGAAGAAACAGAAAGAAATATTGAAAATACAGGAAGATATATCTGTTTTAATTAAAAAGAAATGATATAAATTGAGAAAAAATAGGGAATATGATAGAATATTAGATAATAAAACTCTAGGGAGGAAGTAAAGTGAGAATTATAGCAGGAAAAGCAAGAGGGAGAAAGTTATTGTCTCCAGAAACATATGAAACAAGACCAACATTAGACAGGGTAAAGGAAGCTATGTTTAGCATAGTACAAGGATATATCCCAAATGCTTTAGTTATAGATGTATTTGCAGGAACAGGAAGTTTAGGTTTAGAAGCAGCAAGTAGAGGAGCAAAAGAAGTTCATTTAATAGATAAAAGCTCACAAACGTATCCTATATTAAGAAAAAATGTACAAAATCTTAAATTTGAGGATACATGCTTTACTTACAATAGTGACTCTTATGTAGTTTTAAAAACACTAGCGAAAAAAAATAAGAAATTTGATCTAATGTTTATAGATCCACCTTATTGCAAGGAAATGATTCCAGAAGCGTTAAAAATAACTTATGAAAATGGTTTATTAAAAGAAGATGGAATAATAGTAACTAAAATAGATTCAATGGAAGAAATTTATGAAGGTTATGAAAGCTTGAAATTAGTTAGAAACAAAAGATATGGAAATACAACAGTTTGTTTCTATAAATACGAAGAGGTGGAATAAAAATGAAAGTTGCAGTTTATCCAGGAAGTTTTGATCCTATTACAAATGGACATTTAGAAATTATAAAAAGAGGAACGAAAATTTTTGATAAAGTTATTGTAGCTGTATTAATAAATGTAGATAAAAAAGGCTTATTTTCAATAGATGAAAGAATTAAATTAATTAGAGAATGCACAAAAGATTTAGGAAATGTAGAAGTCATAAGTTTTGATGGGATGCTTGTAGATTTACTTAAAGAAAAGAATGTTGGCTATGTCTTAAAAGGACTTAGAAATACAATAGACTTTGAATATGAAAGAAATATGGAAGCGATAAATAGGATACTAAATAAAAATATAGAAACGGTATACCTAATAAGTAGTGAAAAAAATATATGTGTTAGTTCATCAGCGGTAAGACAAATATGTAAGTTTAATGGGGATATATCATTTATGGTTCCTCCATGCATTAAAGAGGATATTGAGAGAAAAGTAAGGATAAAAGATTAGGGGTGGAATAAATGAAAAAAGAAACAGGTGTATTAGAACTTTTAGAATTTCTTCAAGAAACTATTGATAAGGCGGCTAAGGTTCCTATGAGTGGGAAAGTTATGGTGGATAGGCGTGAAATGCATGATACAATAGATGAAATAATAAATTATTTTCCAAGTGAGTTTAAAAAAGCTAGATGGGTAGAGGAAAATAGGGATAAAATTATAAATGATGCAAGAAAAGAAAGTGTAGAAATAAAGGCAGAAGCGGAAAAAATAAAAAGAGATGGTGTAGAAAATCATGATTTTGTTAGAGAAGCTAAGCTAAGAGCCGGTGAAATTGTAGGGGCAGCTCAAAGAGAAGCTAAAGCTATAAGAATTGGGTCAAGAGAGTATTCAGAAAGTGTTTTAAGTGATTTGGAAAAAGAGATTGAAAGAAAGCGAATAGAGCTTATCAAATCCTTACAGATCTCATTTGAAAGAGCTGCAAGTGAAATAGATGACAATTTAGTTGGTGCATGTTCAACTATAAAAGAAAACGTAAAAGAATTAAGAAGCTTTAAGTAAAAATGTTAGGTAGATTTTAGCTACCTAACATTTTTTTAAGTTTTGAAATAATAAAAATTAAAATTAAAATTAAGCTTGAAAAAAGTACATATAAAGAAATAGAAGGTGTTTTATATAAGCCTTGAGAAGCTGTTGTATATGTTAAAAAAGTAGAGGATAAAATAAAAGTAATTAAAAAGCCAAGAATTCCTTGGATAAATTTGAAAAAGAAATATTTTTTGATAGAAACAATCTCATTAAAGAAGGAGGCTGTTTGACAAAAAATTGACATACCACCAAAACATATGAAAAAACTAAGTATAGATAGCTTTAGATGAATGGAAAGATTAATGGAAGAAATTAAATTACAACCATTAGTTATCTCAAAGCTACCTAGAAAAATTCCATAAAGTAAATTTTTAGGTAAGGAAAGTAGCTCTTCTAAAGTGAAGAATAATGAGCTAAAAAGAGTAAGATTCTTTAAAATAGATAAAACTAGGGAAAATAAAACTACATAGCCACAAACATTTAAGGTGGTTTTAATTCCATTTTCAATAGCAGACTGTAAAGCAAAACCAAATTTAGGTGGTGTATGATTAGTGTAGATAAAAGCTTTTGGATAATCAGTTTTACTAGGCTTTATAAAAAAAGATAAAAATAAAATTGATAAAAAGGAAGATAAAAGTAAAATATAACCTAGTTGGATATTGCCAAGCATGGAAGAACCTAAAACACCTATAATAAAAATAGGACTTGCATTTGAAGCTAAGTTTAATACTCTAAAGTATTCTTCTTTAGAAATAGAATTAGAGTTATAGGCTTCAGTTGCATATTTTGCACCTAAAGGATATCCACATAAAAAGCTAGAAATTAGAATGAACGAACAGTTTAAGCTTAACCTAAGAGGTTTGCAAATAAGTGGACCGAGTAATTTGGCATATATAGAAATCCCATCGTAAGAGATTAAAAGATTGCATATTACAGAGAATGAAAAAATACTTGGAATGATAGAATTAAAACAAAGGTAGAATCCGTTTTTTATACCTTGAAGTGAAGTATTGATATCTAAAAAAAATAAGATAGAAAAAATGGTAATAAAAAAACATATTAAAAAAGTGTTATTTACTTTGAATCTCTTAAGTAAATAACATAATAAAAAGAAAATAAGTATGGCTAAAACAAAAATACTAATCATAAAAATACCTCCAATCATAGTAAATTATATGTTTTAAACCATAACTTATATTACATCTCTTTTAAGATAAATGGAGATTTTTTATAATCATCCATTGGAGAAATAGAGTTTGTTAAAAGTGAGTAAGCTTTTGTACCTAAGATATCTAACTCTAGAGAAGCGTTACAAATCTTTTTAGGTAATTTTGTGAAAATATCTATTTCAGAATGCTCTTTTATGTGCTTAAGAATTTCAGCTCCTTTTAAATTAAAGGCTAAAGGTCTTATGTAAAGGGCATCGGCATAGGCCTTTTCTAAATCATAATCATTTAAAGAAAGAAAAATATACAGAAGTACACGAGAAATTCTAGTATAAGTATATCTTTTACTTTTAACCTTTTCTATAAGCTCTGATAAAGAATTTGAAGAAGAAATTTCTTTTAAAATTTTTTTATCTAGACCTTCGCTTAAAGTAGGAATATTAGAAAATATATTTGGAGAAGTTAAAATTTTATATTTTAAAAATGGAAATATATCTTCTTCTTTAGGAAAATTATAATTAGAGTCTTGTAATGATTTGATTAACTGGAAAGTCTGTGGTGGTAAATCTTTTTGTATATTTTCTAAAGAAGAATCCTTGAAAAATGATTCGCGGATTGAAGTTGCAGAAGAAAATGTCTTTGATAAAGATTTATCATTATAAAGAGAACCTTCTCTTTTTAAAGTTATAGGAATCATTTTGCTATGGAGTCTTTTTAATGCCTTCATATATTCAATACCTAAAATGTTGTTTGAATTTTTAAGTATTTCAGAGATCGAATCATCCTTTAAATAAGAAGTTAAGGCTATTTCACGAGCTTTGTGAAATGGAAGCCCTAAATTTAAGTTTTCTTTTAAAAGACTTTTGTATTCTAAGGGCTCTTTAGAAAGTACATCAGAAATAACTGATAAATTTTCGATACTTCCATGTTCACTTCCAAAGTAGATAGAATTAACAATGTTAGTTGCATTTAAAATTTTCATAGCACCAAAAGAAAAGCCTTCAGCTGATGAAAGCGAATAGATTAAAGGAAGTTCAATGACTAAGTCAACTCCATTTAAAACTGCCATTTTTGCACGAGACCATTTATCGATAAAAGAGGGAACACCTCTTTGCATAAAATGTCCACTCATTATACAAATGGTATGAGTAGAATTTGTATTTTCTTTTGAACTTTCTAAATGTAATTTATGCCCTAAGTGGAAGGGATTATATTCAGTAACTATACCTGTAATATTCACTATTAAAAACATCCTCTCTTAAAATTTGTTAAGGATAGTATAGCACAAAATAGGAAATATAATAAATAGAGGTTAATATTCTGAAAATTCGTAGTATTGCAAATCTAAAAACTTCAATGAAATGTCTTTAAATATTGTTGAAAAATAGTAAAATAGGAGTATAGTATTAACTAAGAATACTACCGTATCTTGAAAGGAGAAATGAACATGGAACTTATGAATAAAATTTGGGAAGCTGCAAAAGGTGATAAAAAGAAGATCGTTCTTCCAGAAGGTGACGAGCAAAGAACTATCGTTGCAGCACAAAAAATAGTAGAGGAAGGATTAGCACATCCGATACTAGTAGGAAATAAAGAAAGTATATTAAAGGCTTCAAAAGAGCAAGGTGTTGATTTAGAGGGAGTAGAAATAATAGATCCAGAAACATCTGAAAACTTAGAAGCATATATAAATGCATTTTATGAGTTAAGAAAAAATAAAGGAATGACTATAGAAAAAGCAGATAAAATAGTTAGAGATCCATTATACTTTGCAACTATGATGGTTAAATTAGATGATGCAGATGGAATGGTATCAGGTGCCGTACATACAACAGGTGACCTTTTAAGACCAGGTCTTCAAATAATAAAAACAGCTCCAGGAGTTTCAGTAGTATCAAGCTTCTTCATTATGCTTGTACCAGGATCAAAGTATGGAGAAGAGGGAATGTTATTATTCTCAGACTGTGCTGTTAATCCAAATCCAAATGCTGATCAACTTGCTGCAATAGCAATAGCAACTGCAGAAACAGCTAAAAATCTTTGTCAAGTAGAGCCAAAGGTAGCTATGCTTTCATTCTCAACTATGGGAAGTGCAGATCACGAATTAGTTGATAAAGTAAGAACAGCAACTGAAAAAGCTAAAGAATTAAGACCAGATCTTTTAATAGATGGTGAATTACAATTAGATGCTGCTATAGTTAAAAAAGTAGCTGATCAAAAGGCTCCAAACAGTAAAGTTGCAGGAAATGCTAACGTATTAGTATTCCCAGACTTACAAGCAGGAAATATAGGATATAAATTAGTTCAAAGATTTGCAAATGCAGAAGCAATAGGACCAGTATGTCAAGGATTTGCAAAACCAATAAACGATTTATCAAGAGGATGTAGTTCAGATGATATAGTTAACGTTGTAGCACTAACTGCTGTTCAAGCGCAAGCACAAAAATAGAAAAGTAGTAAAGCTAGTAACGGAGGTATTAAGGTTATGAAAATTTTAGTAATAAATTGTGGAAGTTCATCGTTAAAGTATCAGTTAATAGATATGAGAAATGAAGAAGCTTTAGCACAAGGATTAGTAGAAAGAATAGGAATACAAGGATCTATCTTAACACAAAAGGTAGAAGGTAGAGACAAATATGTAATCGAAACTGAAATGAAAGATCACAAAGATGCTATTGGATTAGTTTTAAATGCATTAGTTGATGAAAAAAATGGCGTTATAAAATCAATGGATGAAATAAATGCTGTAGGACATAGAGTGGTACATGGTGGAGAAAAATATTCTAAATCAGTAATAATAACTGAAGAAGTTATGAAAGAATTAGAAGACTGTGTTAAACTTGCACCATTACACAATCCACCTAACATAATAGGGATTGAAGCGTGTACTGCACTTATGCCAAATACAAAAATGGTTGCTGTATTTGATACTGCATTCCATCAAACTATGCCTGAGAGAGCATATATGTATGCATTACCATATGAAATATATGAAGACCATGCTGTAAGAAAATATGGTTTCCATGGAACTTCGCATAAATTTGTTTCAGCAGAAGTGGCTAGAGTTATGAATAAAGACATAAAAGATTTAAAAATAATAACTTGTCATTTAGGTAATGGTTCATCAGTTGCGGCTATAAAAGGTGGAGAGTGTATAGATACAAGTATGGGATTCACACCATTAGATGGTATTGTAATGGGAACTAGAACAGGAAGTATAGACCCGGCTGTAGTTGTATATATGGCTACTGATTTAGGATATTCAGTAGATGAAATAAACACTATCTTAAATAAAAAATCAGGTGTTTTTGGAGTTTCAGGTGTAAGTTCAGACTTTAGAGATATAGAAGAAGCTGCAAATGCAGGAAATAAAAGAGCAAAACTTGCATTAGAATTATTTAGATATTCTGTTAAAAAGCAAATTGGTGCATACATGGCAGCATTAAATGGTGCTGATGCAATAGTATTTACTGCAGGAGTTGGTGAAAATTCAGTAACTTGTAGAGAAGCTATATTAAAAGATTTAGATTATTTAGGTGTTACAATAGACACTGAAAAGAATAATGTAAGAGGAAAGATTGCAAAAATATCTACAGAAAATTCAAGAGTAGAAGCTTATGTTATACCAACAAATGAAGAGTTAGTTATAGCAAGAGATACTTTAGAATTAATAAAATAGAGAAAAAACACGAAAAATCTTGACTTTTATCTTGCCCCTTTATATAATAAGTTGTGTTTGTTTATAAAATAATTTATTATTAAGGGGCAACTTGTGTATTTACTTAATAATTTATTTTGTAAGTAGGCTTAATTTAAAAAAATAGGAGCTAAAGAATATGCAAATATTATTTTCAGATTTAATTTCAAAGAAAGAAAGAAAAAAAGAAATAAATTATGAGTTTAATATGGAAAACTTTACTTTTTCGGGTGAAGATATAGTTCCAGTAGAAAAGGCAATAGTAAAAGGAAACATTATTTCTAATAATGGTGAAGTTTTACTTGACTTAAACATAAAAACTAAATTAAAATTAGTATGTTCAAGATGTTTAGAGACCTTTATCTATCCAATAGATATTGATATAGAAGAAAGGTTTACAAATGATACTGAAATCGAAAGTGAAGATGTTTCATTTGTAGATGGTGATACGATAAATATCACAGATATAGTTGAAAGTGAAATAATTTCAACCTTACCGATTAAGAGAATTTGTAGTAGCAATTGTAAAGGCTTATGTCAAGAATGCGGAGAAAACTTAAACAAGTCATCGTGCACATGCAATGATGATGGGAATATAGACGTTAGATTTGCAGGACTTAAGGCGCTACTAGAAAATAAGGAGGTGTAAGCATGGGAAATCCAGCGAGAAAAACATATAGAGCTAAAAGAGATTCAAGAAGAGCTCAAACTTTTAAGGCGAGCTTACCAGGAATAGTTGAATGTCCACAATGTCATGAAATGAAACTTGCTCACAGAGTTTGCAAGAACTGTGGATTCTATAAAGGTAAAGAAGTAGTAGCTTCAGCAGAATAAAAGAAAGTCTTTTGACTTTCTTTTCTTTATATCCAGATAAATATAAAGAAAAATTAGTGGTAGTGAGGTGTAAGTATGAAAATAGTAATTGATGGAATGGGTGGAGACAACGCACCAGGAGCTGTTATTGATGGTGTAGCAGAAGCTATTAAGCTATATAATGATATAGAGATATATATTACAGGTCCAGAAGATGAAATAAATGAAGAACTTAAAAAAAGAAGTTTAAATATAGATAGAATAAAAGTAGTAGATGCCAAAGAAGTAATAGGAACAAACGAACATCCTGTTATGGCAGTAAGAAGAAAGAAAGACTCTAGTATAGTAAAGGCATTAAATCTTGTTAAGACAGGTGAATGCGATGCTATAATATCAGCAGGAAGTACAGGAGCATTTTTAGCAGGATGTACTTTAATAGTTGGAAGAATAAAAGGAGTTGAAAGACCGGCTTTAGCACCAATTATGCCAGGAAGAAATGGAAACTTTATGGTGATCGATTCAGGAGCTAATGTAGATTGTAAACCAGAATATTTAGTTCAGTTTGCAAATATGGGATCAATTTATTATGGAAGTGTATTCAATAAAGAAAATCCAACAGTAGGATTAGTTAACATTGGAGCAGAAGAAGAAAAAGGTGATGATTTAACAAAAGAAACTCATCAATTATTAAAAAAAGAAAAGCATATAAACTTTATAGGGAATGTTGAACCAAGAGAAATTCCTAAAGGTGAAGTTGATGTATTGGTATGTGATGGTTTTGTAGGAAATACAGTTCTTAAACTTTATGAAGGAGCAGCAAAAAATCTTCTAGGAATAATAAAAGATGAAATAATGGGTGCATCATTTATGCCTAAAGTTGGAGCTATGCTTTTAAAACCAGTCTTTAATAAATTAAAAGTAAAATTCGATTACAAAGAAGTTGGTGGAGCACCTTTTGTTGGAGTAAATGGAATTTGTATAAAAGCACATGGAAGTTCAGATGGAAAAGCATTTAAAAATGCAATAAAACAAACAAGAATATTCCATGAATCTAATGTTGTAGAGAAAATAAAAAGAGAAATTAATGAAAATAAGTAACTTTTATTACCTATGATATTGACTAGTATTTTAATATATACTATTATCTAATTGTATAGAGATTAGGAGGTGAAAAAAGATGTTCGAAAAAATTAGAGATATAATAGCTGAGAAGTTAAGTGTTGATGTTGAAGAGATAACTTTAGAATCATCATTCCTTGAGGATTTAAATGCAGACTCTTTAGATATAGTTGAGCTTATAATGGCTTTAGAAGACGAGCTAGATATGGAAATACCTGATGAAGACGTTGAAGGATTCAAAACAGTTGGTGACGTAGTTACTTACGTAAAAAACCACGTAGAAGAGTAAAAAAATCCCGCAATAAAAAGCGGGATTTTAATTGACTAAAATTAAATAGTTTATTCTTGAATTTGACCTTTTTAAGAGGAAATTGAAGAATAAACTTAGAGGAGTAGGGGAAGATGAACAAATTAAAGTTAAAAGAAATGGAGAACACATTAGGTGTTACATTTACTAATCTAAGTTACTTGCGAATAGCACTAACACACAGTTCGTTTGCAAATCAGTACAAAGATTCAGAGTACAATGAAAGATTAGAATTTTTAGGAGATTCAGTATTACAATTAAGTGTTACAGAATATTTATATAAAAATTATAAAGAAAAAAGCGAAGGAGAACTTACTAAAATAAGAAGTTTAATCGTTTGTGAAAATTCTTTATATGAAGTAGCTAAAGGTGTGAATATAGGAGCTTATATAAGAATGAGCAGAGGAGAAGAACTTACAGGTGGTAGAAATCGTGTATCTATACAAGCGGATGCTATAGAAGCGGTAATTGCAGCTATATATCTAGATAAGGGCTTTGAATATGCTAGAGAGTTTATATTAAATAAATTTAGCGACATAATAGATAAAGCTATACACAATAAAATAATACTAGATTTTAAAACAAAGCTTCAAGAGTTCTTACAACAGAATGGAGAAGTAGACATAACATATGAGCTTGTTAAGTTTGAAGGACCACCACACAGAAGAAAATTTTACACAAGAGTGTTAATTAATAACGAAGTTATGGGTGAAGGTGAAGGATACTCTAAAAAAGAAGCAGAACAGAAGTCTGCAAAACAAGCTCTAGTTAACCTGGAGGTAATAAATGAGTAAAAGCCACTATATAATACCTATCTTTGTTCCTTTTGAAGGATGTCCGCATCAGTGTGTATTTTGTAATCAAGATAGAATTACAGGTGTAAAAGATAGCGTTGATGGTGAAAAAGTTAGAGAAATAATAAAAGAATATTATGAAACTATAGAAAATAAAGATGCAATGATAGAGGTTTCATTTTTTGGGGGAACTTTTACAGCAATAAATGAAAAAAAGCAAAGAGAACTTTTAAGTGTAGCTAAAGAGTTCAAGGATTTAGGGATAGTTAAGAAAATAAGAATGTCAACTAGACCAGATGCTATTAGTGACTATATCTTAAGCTATTTATTAGATTATAAAGTAGATATAATAGAGTTAGGCGTACAGTCTTTAGATGATAACGTATTAAAAAGTGCAGGGAGAGGACATACGGTCTTTGAAGTTTATACTGCATCAAAGCTTATAAAAAAATATGGGATAACACTTGGACATCAATTAATGCCAGGGCTTCCAGGAAGCAATAGAGAGTTAGATATAATGTCTGCTGAAAAATCAGTGCAGATGAAGCCGGATTTAGTTAGAATATATCCATCACTTGTAATAAAAGATACACCAATGGAAAAGATGTATGAAAGAGGAGAATATATTCCATATACATTAGAAGAAGCTGTAGAGGTATCTAAAGAAATATACAAGATATATGAAAAAGAAAATATAAATATAATAAGAGTTGGTCTTCAGCCAACAGACACTATAAATGTTAATGGAGATGTGGTAAGTGGACCATTTCATCCAGCTTTTAGAGAACTTGTCGAAAGTTCTATCATAAATGAGAATATAAAAGAGGCTTTAGCTAAAGAAAAGAAAGGTGAAATTAAAATAAATTCTAAAGATTTAAGTAAGCTTTATGCAAATAAAAAGAATTATTTTAATAAACTTTTAGAATCTGGCTATAAGCTTAAAGTTACAATAGATGACGAAATAAAGCGTGGAAGCTTTTTAGTAGTAGAAGAAAAAGAGAATAACTAAAATGCAAAACGAGAGGGAATAACTCTCGTTTTGTTAAATAATAAAGTGAAAATATGAGGTGAAGGTTATGAAAGAAAGAACAAGAAAAAAAATGGTGGTAGTAGTAGCAATATTTTTAGTGATTATATTTCTTATGACGTTAATACCGTTATTTGCATAGATAGGAGTTGGAGTTAGTGTTTTTAAAATCTTTAGAGATAAGAGGCTTTAAATCTTTTGCAGATAAGACAGAATTAAAGTTTAAAAAAGGAGTAACATCAGTAGTAGGACCAAATGGAAGTGGTAAGAGTAATATATCAGACGCAGTGAGATGGGTTTTAGGAGAACAGAGCGCTAAAACCTTAAGAGGTGGAAAGATGGAAGATGTCATCTTTGCAGGAACTCAATATAGAAAGCCTGTAGGACTTGCAAAGGTATCATTAACTCTTAGCAATGAAGATGGAAGGTTAAGTACAGATTACAGTGAAGTTACAATATCAAGAAGAATATTTAGGTCAGGAGAAACTGAATATTTAATAAATAATAGTAAAGCAAGATTAAAGGACATTACAAATCTATTTATGGATACTGGAATAGGGAAAGAAGGATATTCATTAATAGGACAAGGGAAGATAGAAGCCATACTTAGTGGAAGACCAGAAGAAAGAAGAGCATTATTAGAAGAGGCTGCTGGAATAGTTAAATATAAGTATAGAAAAAATGAAGCTGAAAAGAAGCTTAACAATACAGAAGATAATTTAGTTCGTATAAGAGATATATTAGGGACTATAGAAGAAAGGATAGAGCCTTTAAGAATTGAAAGGGAAAAAGCATTAAAATTTAGAGACCTTTCAAAAGAATTAAAAGGAAAAGAAGTATCTTTAATAGTTCATAGCATAAAAGATATTGATGTGGAGCTTAAAAAGATAAATGAAGAATTAAGAGAAAAAGAAGAAAGAATTGAAGAAAAAAGAAAAAAATTAGAAGAGAAAATAAAGGGCTTAAGAGAATTAGAAGAAAAACTAGAAGAATTAGAAAGAAATACTACAGATAAAAAGTTTAGATATTTCAAGAAAAAAGAAGATATAACTAAATTTAAAAGTAATATTCAAATACTTAAAGAAAGAATTGAAAATTTAAAAAATGAAATAGAAAAAAATAAATTAGAAGAATATAGCTTAAATGAGAAAATAAAAGATTTTAAAAATCAAAAAGAAAAATTAGAAAAATTAATATTAGATAGTAATGCTTTAATAAGAGAAAAAGAAGATGAGATATTAGCATTAGAAAAAGAAAGTAGAGAATATAATACTAAAATAAATAGATTAGAAGAATCTCTTAAAGAAATAAAAAGAGAAGAAATAAAAATATTAGAAAATAACTCTAATATAACTAATATGCTAGAAAGATTTAAGGAAAGGTATAGAGGGAAGGAAGAAGAAAGAGAAAGAATATTAAAAGAGTTAGAAGAAAATAATAATTACTTTAATATAAATAAGGCCTCTATAAATAGCTTAAGTATAAAAATAAAAACTTTAGAAGAAGACTTTAAAAAATTAAATGGAGATTTAATAGAAAGTAAAGGTCAGATTCAAAAGAAAACAAGTGATATAAATAAAAAAGAAACAGAGCTTAAAGGTAAAAACATAAATATAAGTAAATTGAATGCAAATGTAGCCTTACTTAAAGATTTAGAAAACCAGTATGAAGGTTATAATAGATCTGTTAAAAACCTGATGGAAAGAGTAGATAGCAAGAGAATAAATGAAGGCAAGGTTAAGGTTCTTGGAGAAATATTAACTATAAAACCGGAATATGAATTAGCTATAGAGACTACTTTAGGAAATGCGATATCAAATCTTATAACAGAAACAGAAGTAAATGCAAAAAATATCATAAATTATCTTAAAAGAGAAAAGCTTGGAAGAGTAACTTTATTACCTTTAGATATAATAAAAGGAAATAAACTTAATTTAAATAAGAATGTCCTTAGTATGGATGGATTTATAGGTTTAGCTTCTGAGATAGTAGGGTTTGATGAAAAATATTTAAATATTGTCCAATATTCTTTAGGAAGAACTATAATTGCAAAGGATATGGATAGTGCATTTAAAATAGCAAAAGAAACTTTATATAAAACTAGAATAGTAACATTAGAAGGTGAAGTGTTAAATGCTGGTGGAGCCTTAACTGGTGGAAGTATAAAGGGGAAAGTTAGAAATGTCTTAGGAAGAAAAAGAGAGATTGAAGAGCTTGAAAAAAATATTATTAAATTATCTGAAGAATTAAAAGTTTTAACTGAAGAGTTAGAGGTATCTAAAAATGAAAGAAGTATTTTAGATGAAAATATATTAGATATTACAGATAAATTGCATAATGTGAAAATTCAAATGGCAACTACTAAAAATGAGTATACAAATAGCTTGAACACACAAAGTAAGGTAGAAAAGAGTATACAACAAAATAAAAGTAAATTTAAAGAAATTGAAACTGAGTTAAAGGAATTATCAAGAAGTAAAAAAGAAAAAGAAGAAAAGCTTCTAGAAGTATCTAAATTTACAGAGGGTAATAAAGAAAAAGAAGAAGAGATTTATTTAAATTTAGAAAAGCATAAAGAAATTCTTGAAAGATTAAAATCAAATTTAGTAGAACTAAAAATAAATAAAGCAACACTAGATGAAACTCACAATAATAACATTAGAGAAATTGAAAGAAATGAAAGAGAATATTGTGAAAATAAAGATAAAATAAAAAATCTTACTCAAATTTGTGAAAATGCAAGCTTAGATATTGAGAAGTTTAAAGAAGAAATTAAAGTAAGTGAAAATAGTATTTTTGAAAATGAAGAAGAAATAGCTAAATTTGAGTTAGAATTTAAAGATGATGAAGTAAAAAAAGCTATTCTAAAAGATGAATTTAGAAAAATCGATACTATAATCTTAGAAGTTAGAGAAATAATAACTAAAGATGAAGGTGAATTAAATAAAGTACAAATTCAAAAAGCTAAAAAAGATATGGAAAAAGAAAGTTTTTATAAAAAACTTAATGAAGAAATTGAATTAACATTTGCTGAAGCTATAGAGATTTCTGAACCAATTGAAAATATTGATGGATTTAGAGATACGGTTCAAGGTTTAAAAAGAAGGATATCAGCACTTGGAATGGTAAATTTAGCAGCAATTGAAGAATTTGAAGAGGTAAAAGAAAAATTTGAATTTATGTCTACTCAAAGGGATGATTTAGAAAAATCTAAAATAGAACTTCTAAAGGTAATTGAAGAAATGACTGAAGAAATGAGAGGCTTATTTAAAGAGAATTTCAAAATAATCAATAAAAACTTTAATGAAACTTTTAAGGAATTATTTAAAGGTGGAAGTGCAGAACTTATTTTAGGTGAAGGTGATGAATTAACATCAGGAGTTGAAATAAATGTAGAACCACCAGGAAAGAAACTTCAAAATATAAACTTAATGTCTGGTGGAGAAAAAGTATTATCAGCAATTGCTTTGCTTTTTGGTATTTTAAAAATGAAGCCTACACCATTCTGTATACTTGATGAGATTGAAGCTGCATTAGATGATGCAAATGTAAATAGATATGCTGAATTTTTAAGAAAGTTCTCAGAAAGAATACAGTTTATAGTAATTACTCATAGAAAAGGTACAATGGAAGTAAGTGATGTAATGTATGGAGTTACTATGGAGGAAAAAGGAATTTCTAAAGTAGTTTCAGTTGATATGGAAAATAAGGAGGAATAATAAATGTTTGGAAAATTATTTGATAAATTAAAAACAGGACTTACAAAAACAAGAGATGGACTTACAGACAAGATAAATGAAGCATTAAATCTAGCTGTAACTATTGATGAAGATTTATATGAAGAATTAGAAGAGGTGTTAATAACTTCTGATATTGGAATGGATACAACTGTTGAAATAATAGAAAGACTTAGAAAGAAAATAAGAGAAGAAAAAATAAATGATCCTCAAATGGTAAAGCCGGCATTAAAAGAAGTTATAAAGAACATGATGCTTGAAGGAACAGAAGAAAAAGAAGAGGATGAGAAAAAAGAGAAAGAAGTAATACTTGTTATAGGAGTTAATGGAGTTGGTAAAACAACTTCTATAGGAAAGCTTGCAGCTAAGAACAAGGCTGAGGGTAAAAAAGTATTACTTGCAGCAGCAGATACCTTTAGAGCAGCCGCAATAGATCAATTAGAGGTGTGGAGCAAAAGAGCTAACGTAGATATAATAAAGCAAGGTGAAGGTTCAGATCCAGCAGCAGTAGTTTTTGATGCAGTAACAGCTGCAAAAGCTAGAAATACTGATATTTTAATCTGTGATACAGCAGGAAGACTTCATAATAAGAAAAACTTAATGAATGAACTAGAAAAAATAAACAGAATTATAGATAGAGAATATAAAGATGCTAAAAAAGAAACACTTTTAGTTTTAGATGGAACAACAGGTCAAAATGCAGTAATACAAGCAAAGCAGTTTATGGAAGCATGTCCTATTGATGGGATAATATTAACTAAATT
Source organism: Clostridium sp. (assembly GCF_051650885.1). Lineage (GTDB taxonomy): Bacteria > Bacillota > Clostridia > Clostridiales > Clostridiaceae > Clostridium. The sequence continues at coordinate 684 of NZ_JBOFRG010000062.1, read as the reverse complement.
AGATGGAACTGCAAAAGGTGGGGTTGTTATTTCAATAAAACAAATATTAGATATACCAGTTAGATATATTGGAGTAGGAGAAGGGGTTGACGACCTTCAAGAATTTGATGCAGAAAGCTTTGCAGAAGCATTATTTTAAAAAAAGCAAAGGTGTTAAGTAAAAATACTTGACACCTTTAGAAATATTATATATAATCTCTTTTGTGGGTAAGGTGATTATTATGACAGATAGGTTTGAAGTTTCAATGTTAATGGATTTTTATTCACCATTATTAACAGAGAAACAAAAAAATATTATGGAGATGTACTACAACGAAGATTTTTCCTTAGCAGAGATTGCAGAGATAAATGAAACAAGTAGGCAAGCAATCCATGATTTGATTAAAAGATGTTCAAAACAACTTTTAACCTATGAAAGTAAATTAAACTTACTTCAAAAGAGCTTAAATCGTGAAGAAAAAATTATAAAACTTTTAGAGAATTTAAGAAAAAAATATTCTATAAATGATGTAGAGTGTGATATGCTTAAAGAAGAACTAGAAGATTTATAAAATTTAGGAGGTTTAATATGGCTTTTGAAGGATTATCAGAAAAGCTTCAAAATACCTTTAAAAAACTTAGAGGAAAAGGAAAGCTTAATGAAAAAGATATAAAAGAAGCAATGAGAGAAGTAAAGCTTGCATT
>NZ_JBOFRG010000061.1:0-1248 GCF_051650885.1 Clostridium sp. | reverse complement strand
CTTTTTATTAGGTTTGTTTAATTTATCTGCATTCAAATCGTCGTCAGACGATAGCCGATGGGTTACCAGATCGCTAATTGGACAGTAAACAATGACCGGCACACGGAAGAAGTAGTCTTGGCCCGGATATCCGTTATCTGTTATCGGGATATCCGCTGGCTACGCCTGTTTTTTGGCGCTTTGAGCACCACAAGCCGAGTGCCATATAGTCCCATTATATTCAAAAAAGGCAGACAGCTCTACTGCCAATATCTCCAAAACTCAGCAACTCACACCAAAACTATCTAGATGGACAAATAGCACTACAGGTAAGAGGAAAATAGGAAAATATATTTTTAATTTTGGGGTGAACTGTCCCCCTAAGTAAAATTTTTAAAGCATGACTTGAAACAGAGTATTTCTATACTGTGGTATTGCTACTTTTACTGCATTAAAAGATCAGATTACTTTGTCCACCACTGATGTTTGTGTAATATTTTCCAACAGCCCAATCAGAGCTGTGGATTGTGCTCGTTGGGAAGGTTAAAGTTGGGAAGACTGCAGTCATGAACACCTTCCTGAGGAGCTCAGAGGAAAATAAGAAAACTGATCCTGAATGTCAAAGGGGTTTTCTCCCTGGAACAGAAAAATGTAAGAAGGAAGAAGTAAAGATCGGAGGACGAAACGTGGTTATTGTCGACACTCCAGGTCTGTGTAACGCAGATAAAGAAGATGAGGAGGTGGTGGAGGAGCTCAAGAAATGTGTCTCGCTTCCTGGTCCTTATGTGATCCTGTTTGTGCTTTCCTGTTTGGACAAATTTCATGATGCTGAAAAGGGCATATTTCAGATTATCAAGAACACCTTCGGTGAAAATGTGGTAAACCGCACTATGGTTTTGTTCACCCATGGAGATGAAATGAAGAACACAACTATAGAAAAGTTTGTTGAAGAAAACAGTGATCTCAAAAACACTGTCAATGAATGTAACGGGGGATGCCATGTTATTGACAACACTGATCAGAATCTGTCTCAAGTCACCGAGCTTCTGAAGAAGATCGACACCATGGTTCAGAAAAATGGAGGAAAGCCTGAGAACGAAGGAAAACGTTCTGGAGTTCGGAGGAAAATCGCACTCGCTGTTAACGGCTCTGCTCTGGCTGGAGCAGGTCTCGGAGCAGCAGTTTCTCACTTTGCTGGGAGCATAATTGGGATCCCAGCAGGACTTGCAGCAGGAGCTGCAGTGGGAGGTGCACTAGGAGGTGTAGGGA
>NZ_JBOFRG010000060.1:0-4137 GCF_051650885.1 Clostridium sp. | reverse complement strand
GTGGTTGTACTCATAAATGTAAGGGCTGTTTTAATGATGTTCAACAAGATTTTAATTATGGTAATACTTTTACTAAAGAAACTGAAGAAAACTTCATTAAAGCTGCTTCTAATCCTCAAATTAAAGGTGTTAGCATTCTGGGTGGTGAACCTATGCAACAAACTTATGATGACACTTTATTAACTCTTTTAAGACGTTTAAACAAGGATGTTAAAAAACCTCTTTGGATGTGGTCTGGTTGTACCTTTGAAGATATTTTAAAGGACCCTAAAAGATTAGAGTTGTTAAAAGAGGTTCATGTTTTAGTAGATGGTCAATTTCAATTAGATAAAAGAGATTTAAGTTTAAAGTATAGAGGTTCAAGAAATCAACGTATTATTGATGTAAAAGCCTCTTTAGAAGCTAAAAAGCCTATTGAACTTTCTCTATAGAAAAATCCCTTCAAAGTTTTTCCTACTTTGAAGGGATTTTTTTACCCAATTTGTATTCTATCTTTTAAAACCCATGCTGTACTATTTTTATAGTTTATTCTGTACCAACCATTAGCCTCTCCAACTATTTGAACTTTAGCTCCATCTTCTAAACTTCCTGCTATGTCACATCCCCATGATGGTCCATATGTTGCATAAGTATAGTTATTAAAGTCTATAGTTCCCGTCTTTATAGGCTTCATATTTTTATTTAATGATGTATCTAATCTATTTCCTTCTATCCATCCAGTTTCATTTTTATAATCTACTTCATACCATCCATTTTTTTCAGATATTATATTAAAGCTTTCTCCCTTATTTACAATTCCTAATACGCTTCCTCCCCATGATGGATTCTTTTGAATATCTGTATAGATATTTGTCTTTCCTTTTCCAATCACTTTAAGAGCTTTTAGTCTATTGCTTGGAAGCCATGCTGTTGTATTTTTATAATTTATTCTTGTCCATCCATTAGCTTGTCCTACAACTTGTACTGTAGTTCCATTATTTAATGTTCCTGCTATATCACTATTCCATGAAGGTCCATATGTTAAATCTGTATATCCATTAAAATCTACAACTGCATTTTCTTCAGATTTCATATTTTTATTTAATGATGTATTTAATCTATTTCCTTCTATCCATCCAGTTCCATTATTATAATCTACTTCATACCATCCATTTTTTTCAGATATAATATTAAAAGCTTCTCCTTTATTAACTACTCCTAATACCTGTCCTCCCCATGATGGATTTTCTTGTACATTTGTATAAACATTTGTTGTTCCAGTACCAAGCATATTTTTATTTAAACTTGTTATAAGTCTATTTTTAGGTATCCAAGCAACTTGTCCATTCTCTGTTAGAATGTTATACCAGTTTTCCCTCTCTCCTATAATCTTTACACTGCTTCCATCATTTAAAACTTTCACAATGTTTGTGTTCCACGAAGGTCCATCTAAAATGCAACTTCCTCCATATGATGGGAATGTTACTGTTCCAGTTCCTAAAGTCTTATAAACTTTAACTCTTTCTTTTAATACCCATTCATTTACTCCATTAACATCTAATCTATACCAACCTTCATGTTCTCCTGTTATATGAACCTTAGTTCCATTGTTTAATGTATATGTCTTAACTCCATACCATGTTGGAATATTTTTTGTATCCGTATATCCTAATGAAAAATCTATAATTCCTGTTTCATCTAATTTTTTAACACTATAATTTGCTGGATTGTCTACGCTATTTTTAGGTATCCATCCTGAAGTTTGCATATAATCTATTCTATACCAAGCTCCATCTTCTCCAGTTATTTTTATAGGTGTTCCGTTATTTAATTTTCCAAGCTGTACTCCATCCTTTGAAGTGCTGCTCATAATCCAAGCATAATTATTATCTAAATTATTTATTAATCCATTATCTATTGTATTATATTGAGTTCCTCTAATATCTGTATTTATTCTGTTAGCTGGAACCCATACTGAACCACCTTGGTAGTCAACTCTATACCAACCACCTTGTTGTTCTGAGCCTTTTTCATATCCAGTTATTGTAACAGCTTGTCCCTCATCAAAATCTGCCATATGATTATCATTCCAACTTGCTGTACTCATAGCCCAAGTGTACTGATTTATTGTACCCTTACTTATTTCTGGATATTCCTTTGTTATTGTTATATTATTAGGATCTTTTGCAGTATTTCCATCAACCTCTGATGCCTGTATATATCCTATTCCACCATTATAGTTAATTTTATACCAACCATTCTCTTCTCCAAATATTTGTACTGGAGTTCCATCATTAAAACTACCTATAATACTGTCATTCTCACTTGGACCACTTCTGACATTTAAATTTGATGTAGTAACACCAACTCCAAATGCCTTTAATCCTAAATGCTGTGGAGAAGCATTTGTATTAACACCACTCTCAGAAACGTCAGCCCCTGGACCACCATAGAAGAAAACTGTGGAATCTATACCTGGTGCATCAAAAGTTCCTCTAACGTGCATATTGTTTCCAAATCTCCACGCTTGTGAATCTGCTATCCATGCAACTTGATTCGCCTTATTTGCCCATCCCATAAATACAAAGGTATGTGCTGCCCCATCTGTACCTGCAAAACAGATATCCCCTGCTCTCAATTGATTAAAATTATACATTTTAACCCAACCTAAGTTATTTAAATTTCCTTGTAATGTTAAGCAGTTAGCTGTTGAATATGGAATATCTACACCTATTCCTCTAAGTGCAGTTGACACAAAGTAAGCACAGTCATCAGACCCACTATCATTATGTAACTCCATAGCCCCTTTTTCAGTATTCCATCTGTTATTAGGATTTAGTAAATACTCATATAACTTCTCTTGCATAGTTGAATGAAACTCATCTTGATTTTTTAACCCATGTAAATGATATTTATTATACTGTGTTTCATATGGATAACCATTAAATGTTACAGCAAATGATTGTGCTCTTTTTGGTGCTGCAACTGCTACAACCTTTCCAGTTTTTAAGCTAACAGCCTTAATAAGACCATTCATTTGATTATTAGTATCCATATTATTGTGACTTTCAGTATTTGACACTTTATTTATACTATCTGCATGTGCCAATACACTAGGCCCTACTATTGCTATACTTCCCGCTACTGCGATTCCCGTCACTATGGCCTTTATTTTTTTACTTTTCATTTTATCACCTTTCACTTCTTATAATTTCCCCCTAAAAATCCAGATTTCAGTATAGCATATTAATCAATAATAATTTTCCACATATCCTAAGCCCTCTTCTACTCTAACCTAAGATACATTAACACATTTCTTAATTACAATATATCTTCTTAATAAATTACTCTTTTTCCTTCCTTATAATCTCCAAATTAAAAAAATCTCCTCAAAGTTGTTAAATTACTTTGAAGAGATTTTTCACTATTCTTTTACCCAATATTCCATGCAATCTTTTGAACGTTCAACAAATCCATATTCAATTAACGCCCTTCTAATACTTGCAAAATCCTCATATATTCTTTTTAAAACTCTATTTATTTCTTTCTCAGAATACTTTCTCCCCTTAGAAAAATTCTTAACTACTTCCCCTAAAATTATTATCTTCTTTTTAGCTTTTGATGGAAATGTTTTTATAGCTCCATTTTCATCCATATAATTTTTAATAGTAGTTTCTCTTTCTTTATCTGTTATATTATATCTGTCATCTACCATTGTTGCAGTTTTATGGGCATCACATAGCTTTTCCTCTCCAACTATAGTTATATTTTTCTTTAGATTGTCTTCAAGTTTTTCCATTAAAGATAAAAATAACCTTGCTTGCTTTTCCTTTTCCCTTAACTTATAGCGATGATTTCTCACAGTTGAATCTGCTACACCTAAGCTTTTAGCAATTTCCTTATCACTTAAACCAGTTTATTAATTTTGCTTTTATTATTTTTTGTTGCACTTTTCTCTAAGTATAATGTATTATAAACTTAAATATTGGAATATTAAGGATATTTTATGAAAGGAGGTATAACATGAATTTTAAAATAAGAGATGCTAAAGAAATAGATTATATTGAATTAAATAAACTTATCTTAGAGGTTCATAAATTACATGTATCTCATAGACCCGATGTTTACATTGATACAAATACCCCTTTAGAAATTAAC